>NZ_JAOUSE010000051.1:0-21248 GCF_025660415.1 Pallidibacillus thermolactis | reverse complement strand
GACATGGAAAAGACCATGTCCAGCCTAAATAAGATAAGAATCTTAGAAAATGATGAGCAAAAAAAGACAAATCCCAACTCAAATGAAGCATTTGAGTTGGGGTTTGTCGACAGTCTGAAACCTCCTATTATAAGGAGGTTTTTTGTGTGAGATACCAAAGATATATTCCTTAAATCATTACCGTCACAAAGGCGTTTCCGTTTCTGTAGCTTGTATATTAAAAATTTGGCGATTTTTATACACAATCAAAACCACAAAAACTGCCATAAGCCACAAAATAAGAACACATAATTCGCACCGAAGATATCAACTATTATTCCACCTAAAAAATTTGATAGAGGAATTAATACAACACTAATTGCTTGTAATAGAGTAGAAACACGTCCTCTATATTCATCGGGAATAATTAGAATTTGCACCGAATTTAAAACTATATTTGGAAGAGTTAAGCCGATCCCTAATAATAACCCAATATGAAGACGAACCAAATAACTTTATTAAATGACATAAGAATAAGCAGAATTGATAATAGTGACCAACCAAATAATACAATTGTAGAATTATTATATTTTTTTATTAGCAATCCAATTATTATAGCACTTATAATACTTCCCAAGATCATTAGTGCGTTAAAACTCCATATGCTGAGGAACTAGTTTTTAATAACCGTTGAAATAAACAACAAAAATCGGACCAACCATGCTAGCTATATTTAATAAACAAGAAATTATTGCGATTTTTTTAGAGAGTATTATTCCATAAAATTCTTCCACCTTCTAATATCTCCTTTTTTATTTTCATTCGTTTGTTTTCTAAATTTTGATCATCTCCGTTGTTTAAATCTTTTTCTTTACTATTTTGAGGAGTTTGCAATAATTTTAACAAACTTATTAATATTGAGCTAAGAAAAAAGGTTATAGAATTGAGTATAAAGCCTCCGATGATACAAACCAATGATATAACAAAGCCGGAAATGGCATTACCTAATATAGATGCGATATTACTTGAATCACTTCTATATCCTAACAATTTGGTAACTCCATCTTTTGGTACAATCAAGGGGATAATTCTAGTTTGAACAGGATACAGTAGATCAAATGAAATTTCTCTTATTGCAACCAAAACAAAAACTGCGAATATCTCAAATTCATTACTTAATATATAGATACAAACAACCATGATTAATAGAATGAGAGTATTAAATCGTAAAATCCAAGAAAACAAAGATTTTGGATTTTTACTCCTGTCTGCAAACACTCCGGCAATTGGCCCAATAAAGAAACCGCTAATATGTGTAAATGATCCGATTATTGCTGTGGCGATTGCGGATGAAGTTATTTCAACACATACCACATGATTAGAATTGAAAAGATACTATTTCCAATTTGTGAAACAAAGTCATTGATTACAAATATAGATATGTTTCTATTTTGTAACATATATTTGTCACTTTTGAAGGGTATTTACATTAAAAAAAAGACAGCGTAAAAAAAGAAGTTAGTAAATGAAACTATGTATATTTGAGTTAATCATGAAGGAGCGTTGAGCATCATGTATATAGCTATAAGAGGACAGACAAATATATCAATTTTCTTAAATGTCTAAAAATTTACATTAATTTTAAAATGGTTGGTATTATAATAGTACTTTAGAACTTGGTATGTCAACAGAAAATAGGACAACTTTTTTGATGTTTTTTCTGTGCAATGAGATAAAAGAAGCTTCGAATTGTAATACAGAAAAAATCGATTCTATATAGGCTCTTTCCCTTTAACGGAGGATATAGTAAATGGCAAGCAGCTTATGTTGCGACACTGTCAAAGATTTTTGAAACACAAAACAATGTAAGACTTCATTACGTATGCTCCGTTATAATGACTTGATAGTTTAAACCACGAAGAACCTTTTTTTATTTGAAATGGAAAAGATTGTATAAAAATCCTTTCAATGGAAACAATGAAGTGAAGATAGATAAAACTCAAAGTGAGGGAAAATCATGAAACGATTTATAGCAATATTTTCAGCTTTAATGATTTTTAGCTCCATTGTTCCATTGCAAGGAATGGCATCTGAGAAAAAATTAAATTTAGCTGAAAATGCGAAATCAGCAATTTTAATTGAAAGAGACACTGGGGCGGTAATTTTTGAAAAAAATAGTGATGAAAAACTTCCGCCTGCAAGCATGACGAAAATTATGACAATGTTGTTAATTATGGAAGCCATTAGTGATGGAAAAATTCAACTCGATGATAAGGTTCGCACAAGCGAATACGCCGCTTCGATGGGTGGGTCTCAAATCTTCCTAGAAGAAGGGGAAGAAATGACGGTTGACGAAATGCTAAAAGCAATTGCTATTGGTTCAGCGAATGATGCATCGGTTGCCATGGCAGAAAAAATCGCTGGTTCTGAGGAAAATTTTGTTGATATGATGAACGCGAAGGCGAAAGAACTTGGATTAAAAAATACAAAATTCCAAAATTCGACAGGCTTACCAGCTGAAGACCATTATAGTAGTGCAAGAGACATGGCTGTTATGGCCAAGGAGTTATTAAAATACGAAGAAATTACCAAATATACAAGTATGTATGAAGACTATTTAAGAGAAGGAACTGATAAAAAATTCTGGCTAGTAAATACAAACCGTCTTGTGAAATTCTACCCAGGTGTTGATGGCTTAAAAACAGGTTATACAAACGAAGCAAAATATTGCTTAACAGCCACAGCAAAAAAAGGCAATATGCGTACAATTGCTGTAGTAATGGGTGCACCAACACCAAAAGATCGAAATAAACAAATAACCCAAATGTTTGATTATGCGTTTAGTCAATATGAAACGAAACCATTTTACTCTAAAAATGAAAAGATTGGCGAGTTTCCTATAAAAAAAGGTGAACGAAGGAAATTAAAAGCGGTAGCAGGTGAAAGTGTGTCATTGCTAGTAAAAAAAGGAGAAAAAGTTGATAACGTAAAGAAACAATTGGTGATCAATAAGGATTTAAAAGCTCCAATTAAAAAAGGAACAGAAATTGGGAAGATTGTTATTTCGAAGGATGGAAAAGTGTTAGCAGAAAACTCGATTATTGCTGCTGAAGATATGAATTCAGCAAGTTGGTGGACATTGTTTAAACGGAGTTTTGGAATGTTTACAAAGATACAATAAAAATTGTTGGTTTTAAAAGAAATTTCTCGAAATATATCTAGTTTTGTCATCTTGAAGGAATTTTACTAGACATTGTTGAATTCACTCACTATACATAAAATTAGATTATACCTAAGTTACAAAATTAGGTGTAAAGGGAGGCTATGTATAGTGAGTTTACAAATAAACTTAGAATATAAAGAAAAACAAATTTTAATTGTCCGTTTAAGTGGAGAACTAGACCACCACACTGCTGACGATGTTAGAGAACAAGTCTCTACTGCGATTGAAAAAAATAAAATTCGTTATGTATTAATGAATTTGGAAGATCTGCATTTTATGGATAGTTCTGGCTTAGGAGTCATACTTGGCCGGTACAAACAACTTAAACAAGTTGATGGAGAAATGATTGTTTGTTCCGTATCCCCGGCAGTCGAACGTTTATTTAAAATGTCTGGCCTATTTAAGATAATTCGTTTCGTACAATCTGAAAATGAGGCTTTACAAAGATTGGGGGTAGCCTAAGCCATGAAAAATGAAATGCATTTGAAATTCCGTGCTCTAAGTCAAAATGAATCTTTTGCAAGAGTTACTGTTGCATCGTTTATAGCACAACTTGATCCGACAATGGATGAATTAACGGAAATAAAAACGGTTGTTTCGGAAGCAGTAACAAATGCGATCATACATGGATATGAAAGTGATTCAGACGGCTATGTTTATATTACTGTACGGCTTGATGGTTCAACAGTAGAATTAGAAGTTCGCGATGAAGGGATTGGAATTCAAAACATTGAAAAGGCGAAACAGCCATTATATACGACAAAACCTGAACTTGAACGCTCTGGGATGGGATTTACAATAATGGAAAACTTCATGGATGAAATGATCATCGAATCCCGTCCGAATGAAGGAACAGTCGTAAGATTGAAAAAAAAATTGTCAAATGCAAAAGCAGTGTACAATTAAGGGGTATTGCCAATGGATGTGGAGGTTAAAAAGACCGATCAAACCTATGTCAAAGACCACGAAATAAAAACTTTAATAGCGCGAAGTCAAAAAGGCGACCAATCGGCCCGAGATGAAATTGTAGAGAAAAATATGCGTTTAGTCTGGTCTGTTGTCCAACGATTTTTAAACCGAGGTTATGATCCTGATGATTTATTCCAAATTGGATGTATCGGTCTATTAAAATCTGTTGATAAATTTGACTTATCCTATGATGTAAAATTTTCAACCTACGCTGTTCCTATGATTATTGGAGAAATTCAGCGTTTTATTCGTGATGATGGAACGATTAAAGTAAGTCGATCATTGAAAGAGATTGGAAATCGAGTACGTCGCACAAAGGATGAGCTAACCAAAGAACTAGGTCGCGTACCTACGGTTTATGAATTAAGTGAACATATGGATGTCCCTGTCGAAGAAATATTAATGGCACAGGAAGCTGTACTTGCCCCTACATCTATACATGAAACAGTTTATGAAAATGATGGGGATCCTATTACATTACTTGATCAAATCTCTGATCAGGATAACGAAAAGTGGTTTGAAAAAATCGCTTTAAAAGAAGCGATTGAAAATCTGGATGATAGAGAAAAATTAATTGTATATTTGCGATATTATAAGGACCAAACACAATCTGAAGTTGCAGCGAGGCTTGGGATATCACAGGTTCAAGTTTCTCGATTAGAAAAGAAAATATTAAAAACGATTAAAGATCAAATGGAAACATAGAACCATTTGATCTTTTTTGTTAATAATTGGATTTTATGATTTTGCTTATTCCAACTCATACTAGTTTTAGAAAGTATTATATGTTCAGGAAGTGATTTTTGTGGTTACCACTATTTATATTCGCCTTCATCACCGGGTACAAGTGAAGCGATACAAACCAATACTCTTAAAAGATATTGCAATAATCAGTGCGCCGGAAAAACATAAGAAAATTTTAGAACCAATCGAAATCCATAAAGTATCGAAAAAGGATCAAAATATTGTAGTGTTAGATGGAATTAAAATCATTCAAAGGATTACAGAAAACATAGGGAATTGTGATATTCAGTTAGTTGGACCACAACAAACGATTATCGAAATCGTTACTCAAAAAGTAAAAATGTCAAAACCTTTATTTTTGTTAGCGTGGCTTTTACTATTTATCGGATCGGCCTTTACGATTATGAACTTTCATGAAGACACCAGTATGCAAGCTGTCCATCAAAAACTTTTTTATTTAATGACCGGAATAAAGGATTCAAAACCACTTTCTATCCAAATTCCTTATTCAATCGGTTTGGGTTTAGGCATGATTTTATTCTTTAACCATGTATTTAAAAAACGGATCAATGAAGAACCGAGTCCATTGGAAGTTGAAATGTTTAATTACCAGCAAAACATAGATCACTATATGATTATCAATGAAAGTGAGGAAAGTGTAAAACGAATCGATGAGTCTTAAAGTTATTTTTGTTTTACTTGTCGGTCTTGCTGGTGGTTTCGCTGTCGGTGCTGGATTCGTTGCTTTTATTGCTGTATTAGGTATTATACCTAGACTCATGCAATTAACAAAATCGATGAGCATGTTGCTTTATTATGAATGGGCAACAGTGCTTGGTGTTATAACTGGTTCTTGGATTGGTTTACAAGAAATTCAGTTTTCATTTCACTGGATTTTTATGGTTTTTTTAGGATTATTTCAAGGGGTATTTGTCGGTATGTTAGCTGCGGCATTATATGAAGCATTAGATGTGTTGCCGTTAATTTTCAAACGAGTCAAACTCCAGGACCGTTTACTTTATTTACTCATGGCGATTGTTCTAGGGAAGGTCTTTGGTTCTTTATTTCATTGGCTTTTTTATGTGAATTTATAAATTTTTGCTACTAAAAGGATGTGATAAACATTGACAGAAGCAACAATAAATAAGCAACCAATTACAGGCAATCTAGAAGAAATTGAAGCGTATATGAAAAATAGAGTTGGATTAGGGACTAGTTTTGATTTAGGAGTACGAAAAATCAAAGTCTTTAATCGAAGTATCCATCTTTATTACGTTAACGGATTGGTTGATACGCTCTATGTTTTACGTACTCTACAAGAAGTTGTTCATCTAAATGATCGACATGATAGTAAATTCGCTAAAGATTTGTTCTTATTAGTTAAAAATTATATTAACAATCAATCTGTTGAAATTGTTTCAACGTTAGATGAAGCAGTTGATCAAGTTTTATCTGGTTTAATAATTATTTTTGTAGAAGATGAAAATAAAGCTTTTGTAGTTGATACAAGAAGTTATCCTGGCAGATCACCAGAAGAACCAGATACAGAGAGAGTCATTCGCGGATCAAGGGATGGGTTTGTTGAAAATATTATATTCAATACCGCTCTTATTCGAAGAAGAATACGTGATGAGCGGCTACGTTTTGAAATGTTTAAAGTAGGGGAACGTTCAAAAACAGATGTTTCCCTCGTTTATTTAAAAGACGTTGCAAATCCAAAATTAATTAAAACGATTCGGAAAGAGATTGAAGGGATTGATGTTGATGGTTTAACAATGGCTGATAAAGCCATTGAAGAATATATTTTGAAGCAAGGATACAATCCCTATCCACAAGTAAGATATACAGAAAGGGCCGATGTAGCGGCGACTCATATATTAGAAGGTCATGTTTTAATCATTGTCGATACTTCTCCAAGTGTTATTATTACTCCGACAACTTTTTTTCATCATGTTCAACATGCGGAAGAATATCGACAATCAGCGGCTGTCGGAACATTTGTAAGATGGATTCGTTTTATCGGTATACTTGCTTCTATCTTTTTATTACCACTTTGGTTACTTTTCGTTTTGGAACCTGAATTATTACCAAAACAATTAGATTTTATCGGCCCGAAAGAAACATCAAATATACCGGTTGTTATACAAATATTTATTTGCGATATCGGAATAGAGTTTCTACGTATGGCAGCCATTCATACCCCTACTCCGTTATCCACTGCAATGGGTTTAATTGCTGCCGTATTAATTGGTGAAATAGCAGTAGAAGTTGGTTTATTAATACCCGAAGTTATTTTATATGTGGCTTTTTCCGCCATTGGTACTTTTGCTACTCCGAGTTATGAGTTAAGTGTTGCAAATAAAATCTCCCATTTATTTCTATTGATCCTTGTATCTCTTTTCAAAGTGCCTGGATTTGTTATCGGTACCACAATCATATTAATCTTTTTGACGAGTATGCGTTCGTTAAACACACCATACTTTTGGCCGTTTATTCCATTTCAACCGCGGGAGTTTATGCAAATTTTAGTTCGTAGATCTACACCAGGAACGATTGTCCGTCCAGCTATTGTTCAGCCTAGAAATAGGAAAAAACAAGAAACATCGTAAAGGTAGAAAATTGTTATGTTCCATGTAGAATCTCTTAAAAAACAACACGTATGTCAAAATAAGACATTGCAAGGATAGCTTTAATATGTTAAAGTTTTTCATATTAGTAATTAAATATTCGGAATCGTTTATTTGATAAATTGTGTTAAAAGTTGGGAGTGAGAAAATGATTCTGCATGGGACGATGAAAGTGAATGAACAAGGTCATTTAGAAATTGGAGGTTGTGACACCGTTCAATTGGCAACTGATTTTGGAACTCCTCTTATAGTTTATGATGTAAGATTAATTCGACAAAGAGCAAGGAGTTTTATAGATACATTTAAAAAAGCAGGAGTAAAAGCGCAAGTAGCCTATGCTAGTAAAGCATTTTCATCTATTGCTATGCTTCAATTAGCAAATGAAGAGGGCTTGTCTTTAGATGTTGTATCCGGTGGCGAATTATATACTGCTATTAAAGCTAACTATCCGGTTGAGAAAATTCATTTTCACGGGAATAACAAAAGTATTGAAGAAATGGAAATGGCACTAGATCATAATGTCGGCTGTTTTGTTGTAGATAACTTCTATGAACTCAATATATTGCATGATTTAGCAACCCAAAAGAGAAAAAAAGTAAATATTTTACTTCGTGTTACTCCGGGTATAGAAGCCCATACTCATGATTATATTTTAACAGGTCAAGAAGATTCGAAATTTGGATTTGATTTAACAAGTGGTCAAGCTGATCAGGCTCTAAAATTGGCGAATTCTCTTTCAAATTATAATGTATTAGGACTTCATTGTCATATAGGCTCACAAATTTTTGAAACAACAGGATTTAAGCTTGCGATTCAAAAAATATTTACACATATTAAAAAATGGAAAACACAACTATCGTACGAACCATCGGTTGTTAATGTCGGTGGGGGCTTCGGTATTCGCTATACTGAATCAGATAAACCACTTCAACCAGAAGAGTATGTTAATGCCATTATTCATGAAGTAAAAACTCATGTAAATGAAAATAATCTGACAATGCCAGAAATATGGATAGAACCGGGAAGATCGCTTGTTGGGGATGCAGGAACAACTATTTATCGAATTGGTTCTTCGAAAGAAATACCAGGTATTCGTAAATATGTAGCTGTAGATGGCGGAATGAGTGATAATATTCGTCCTGCACTTTATCAAGCAAAATATGATGCGATTGTTGCAAATAAAGCCAATGATAAAAAAGAAGATCTTGTATCCATTGCTGGAAAAGCTTGTGAATCAGGTGATATGTTAATTTGGGATTTACCAATTACAAAAACAGAACCCGGAGATATATTAGCAGTTTTTTGTACTGGTGCCTATGGATATTCTATGGCAAGCAATTATAATCGTTTACCACGTCCAGCAGTCGTATTTGTTGAAAAAGGTAAAGCGAAACTTGTTATTCGTAGGGAAACTTACGAAGATTTAATAAAATTGGATTTCCCCTTATTTGAGGTAATAAAACAAGATTAATCATAAGCAAAATAAATAAATAGATAAAAACTAGGTTTTATTGTAAAATAATAATGGCAATATTGTATGGATTAGTTTTATATAATGAGGGATCAATATGTTAATTCGCTATAAAAAATCTTTTGAAAAAATTGCGATGGGCTTATTATCTTTTATGCCAAATGAAAAAGATTTAAAAAAATTACAACAAACAATTAAAGAATATGAAACCAATGATCAATGGCACTTGTTTTTATGGAAAGAAAATGACGATATTATCGGTTTAATTGGCGGACGTGAAGTTAATGATGAAGTTTTTGAAGTTTTACACATTTCTGTAAACCCTTCGCATCGAGAACAAGGTGTCGGAAAAGGTATGGTAAAAGCATTAAAAGATATGTTTCCAAATGCTCAATTTTCTCCTAGCGAAAATGTGGCAACTTTTTTTAATCGATGTGACTAGTTAAATTCAAATTCTTGTTTATATTCATGTACTTGATACCCTTATCTATATGTTACGGGTCTGACCTTATGTTAGGGACGACCTCTTTTTTATGGAAAAAATAAGAAAATGTATAGTCTATTTGATTAAAGATCGTTTTCCATTATACTAAAGGAAGGATTTTAATAATATTGGTGATTAACAAATGTTCATGAACATTAAAACAGTAGGATTTGAAGGTCCATTAGACTTACTATTACATTTAATAAAAACGTTAGAAATAGATATTTATGATATTCCAATGCATGAGATAACCGATCAGTATTTATTGTATATTCATACAATGCAGGAATTGGAATTGGATGTCGCAAGCGAATATTTAGTAATGGCAGCTGAACTATTAGCAATTAAAAGTAAAATGTTGTTGCCAAGACATGAACCAGAAGACGATCAAATGGAATATGAAGAGGCGTATGAAGAAGACCCGCGTGAAGAATTAGTTGCACGATTAATCGAATATCGTAAATATAAAGAAGCTTCCCTCGAATTGAAAGAAAAAGAGAAGGAACGTTCACTATTTTTTACAAAACCGCCTAGCGATTTATCAGAGTATTCTTCTAATGTTTCAATTGTTGAAAGTGAAAACAAAGCAACGATCTATGATATGCTAGGTGCTTTTCATAAACTTTTGCGACGTAAACGACTCCAAAAGCCATTGCAAACGAGGATTGCTCGAGACGAAATTTCGATAGAGCAACGCATAGAAGAGGTTTATGAAGAACTTGTAAGTAATAATAGTTGGGTGGACTTTTTTAAACTATTCCCATATCCTGATAAAAACCATATTGTCACGACGTTTTTAGCTGTTTTAGAGCTATTAAAACGAGATCAAATTAAAGTACAACAAGAAGAAAACTTTGGTGACCTGTTCATTGCGGCAAACAGGTAAGTTTAAAGAAGGTGGACTGAATTGGAACTTGTAAATTGGAAAGGTATATTGGAAAGCTTATTATTTGCTGCAGGAGATGAGGGACTGACCTTAAAACAAATTACTTCTGTTATGGAAATACCAGAATTTAAAGCTATTGAAATATTACACGAATTAAAAGAAGAATATGAACATGATAACAACCGTGGATTAACGATTATAGAAGTAGCTGGCACATATCAGTTGGCAACGAAAAAAGAAAACGCGGTTTATTTAAAAAGATTGGTAGAATCGCCTAATCACGCTACATTAAGTCAAGCTGCTCTTGAAACTTTAACAATAATAGCTTATAGACAACCAATCACTCGAATCGAGATTGAAGAAATCCGAGGGGTAAAAACGGAAAGACCAATACATACACTCGTTGCCAAAGGACTCATTCAAGAAGTAGGGAGAGCTGATGGACCGGGAAGAGCAATATTATATGGAACTACAAAAGAATTTCTAGATTATTTTGGGTTAAAGGATTTAAATGAGTTACCAGAGTTACCAGAGGCAGATGAAAATGACTTGGTCGAAGAAGCTGATCTTTTCTTTGATCGACTAACTGATAATCATTTTGATTCGAAAAAAGAATTAAATCACGAACAAGATTCACTGGATTAATTCCAGTGATTTTTTTATCAACTAATTTTGTATTTTTATCATAACTTTCTTTTTTACACCATAAACTTGTACAAATGACAGAAGGAGCAGGTGGACAAGTATGCGATTTGATTACAAAAAAATATTGGCAATCATCATATTAACGCTTTTTTGTACATGGATAATACCGCCAAACAACATCGCATTCGCTCACCAAATAAGCGTTAATTCATATAGTGCTATTATAATCGATCAAAAAACCGGCCGAGTTTTTTATGAAAAAAATGCCCACGAACCTAGAAGAATTGCAAGTATAACGAAAATCATGACCGCAATACTCGCGATTGAATCAGGAAAAATGGATGAAACAGTAACTGTAAGTAACAATGCAACACGAGTCGAAGGCTCCTCTGTTTATTTAAAGCCGGGTGAAAAGATTAAATTGAGAGATCTCGTCTATGGACTTATGCTCCGTTCAGGTAATGATGCAGCTTATGCAATTGCTGAATATGTTGGTGGAAGTGTGGAGGGCTTTGTGTTTTTAATGAATGAGAAAGCGAAGCAACTTGGTATGAAAAACACCCATTTTGCGAATCCCCATGGCCTTGATGATCATGAAGACCATTTTTCTTCTGCCTATGACATGGCGATCCTCACAAAATATGCAATGGAAAATGAGCAATTTCGAGAAATTTCAAGTACAAAGGTATATAGAACGCCTGATCCTAAAGGGAATTGGGATCGAATTTGGCGCAACAAGAATAAGCTCGTTACGGGTTTATATAAATATTCCACTGGTGGAAAAACAGGATATACAAAAAGAGCAAAACGAACCCTCGTATCTACGGCATCAAAAGATGGAATGGATTTAATAGCTGTAACATTAAATACACCGTCTTCAACGGATTGGGATGAACATATTCAAATGTTTGAATACGTTTTTGATCATTATCAATATGAATCGATTATAAAAAATGGAAAAATAAAAAAAATAGAAGACAAAGTGTATAAAAATCATGCCTATTTAGATCGTGATTTTATTTATCCAATAAAAAAGAATGAAAAAGAACAATTTGAAATTAACTATCGTTTAATCAAACCTAAAAAAGAGTGGCGGAAAAAAGAAGATGAAATACCGGAAATCATAGGTAAGACCGAAATTTATTTTAAAGATCAATTAATCCACACAATGCCGATTTATTATAAACATGGAAAAAAGAAACATAATTCCTTTTTTGACTATTTTTCTATCATATTTGGATCGGTTATAGGGGTTCATTCAAATGATTAATATTATTTGGGTAGCAATGTCCGTTATTGGAATTGTATTTGCGATGTTTAACGGCACTATGGAAGAGGTGAATAAAGCCGTTTTTCAAGGGGCACAAGAAGCAGTCACCTTATGTATTGGTTTTATTAGTGTTCTAGTCTTTTGGTTAGGATTAATGAGAATTGCTCAAACATCAGGTCTATTGGACAAGCTTGCATACCTATTTAAACCGTTAGTGAAAAAAATTTTTCCAGATATTCCACCTGATCATCCTGCCCTTGGATATATTTTATCAAATATGATGGCAAATATGTTTGGATTAGGTAATGCAGCTACACCACTTGGCATTAAGGCAATGGAGCAATTAAAAATGTTAAATGGTGGTAAAAATGAGGCAAGCCGTTCTATGGTTACATTTCTAGTTATTAATACATCAAGCATTACGATCATTCCGACAACCGTTTTGGCGATCAGAATGAACTATGATTCCGTATCACCGGCCGAGATTGTGTTACCAACTATTATAGCATCATTGTTTGCGACCATTTGTGCCATATTAATAGATCACTATATTTATAATCGAAAAAATAGAAACAGGGTGAGATAATGCAAATCATTTCCACCGTTTCGTTATGGCTAATTCCAATCATTATAGCAATTATTTTAATACATGGAACATGGAAAAAAGTACCAACGTATGAAACCTTTGTTGAAGGAGGAAAAGAGGGAATAAAAATTGCTATATCAATTATTCCTTTTCTTGTCGGAATGTTAGTAGCCATTTCCATCTTTCGTGCATCAGGAGCATTGGAGTTTTTTGTTGGGCTACTTAGACCGGTACTTGAACTTTTTGGTATCCCTGCCGAAATTGTCCCTTTAGCAATTTTACGACCGATTTCAGGCAATGCGGCATTAGGAGTGACAAGTGACTTAATAGCAACATATGGTCCGGACTCATTTATCGGTCGACTTGCTTCAGTTATGCAAGGGAGCACCGATACAACATTTTATATTTTAACAGTATATTTTGGTGCTGTTGGAATAAAAAAGATGGGAGATGCATTAAAGATCGGCTTAATTGCTGATTTTATTGGAATTACTGCAAGTATAATAATCGTAACACTAATATTTGGTACTACATAAAAAAGGGAAATGTTTAAACAAGCGAAAGCGGTTATTCGCTTGTTTTTATTTTTGTATAAAATTATTATGCAATTTTTTTGTATTGAGCAATAGATTGTGGCATAATTCAGCTAGAGTATGGTATTGTAAATTTTTACACCAAAATATTTTTTCATAAATATATTTTATTTATTTTTTGAACAACATGAAAGTGTACAGCAAAAAAAGGAGTGTTATCTCTTGGAACGATTACAAAAGGTTATTGCTCATGCTGGAATAGCTTCGAGGAGAAAAGCTGAAGAATTAATTTTGCAAGGAAAAGTAACGGTTAATGGAGAAGTTGTCAAACAATTGGGAACAAAAGTTGGACCAAATGATGTAGTGGAAGTCAATGGAATTAAGGTTGAAAAAGAAGCACCTGTATATTTCTTATTTTATAAACCGAAAGGGGTAGTTACGACAGTTAAAGATGATAAAAATCGGAAAACGGTGCTGGATTTCTTTCCTGAAGTTACAGAACGTATTTATCCTGTTGGACGACTAGATTATGATACATCTGGAATACTACTGATGACGAATGATGGAGAGTTTGCGAATCTGTTAACGCATCCGAAATATGAAATTGAAAAAACTTATATTGCCAAAGTGAAAGGAATTCCTACTAGAGAACATTTAAAACAATTGCAGAAAGGTATTCGGTTAGATGATGGTTTAACTGCACCAGCAAAAGCAAAGTTTTTATCTGCTAATAAGCGTAAAAACACTGCTATTATTGAACTAACAATACATGAGGGAAGAAACCGTCAAGTAAGGCGTATGTTTGAAAAAATCGGCTATCCAGTAATGAAATTAAAAAGAGAACGTTATGCCTTTTTAGATTTAACGGGTTTAAATGCGGGAGAATGGAGACCGCTTACACCTCATGAAGTAAAACAGTTAATTGTTCTTGCCAAAAATGGTGGAAACCGTCGTTAATAAAGGAGTTGTTCTAATAATTATCGTATAGTGAAATGGCGGCCTGGAAAAATGTTTTAAACTTTCCCGCGTGTTCAGAATCAGTGAAGCACAATCAGAGGCCAGTGAGAACAGCAAAAGCTTTTGTACTGTCAGGCACATAAGTCAAAGACTTCGCAGGAACGGAATGACAAGGAGCTTAGCTTGTGCTATTGTATACGCGTCCGCCATTTCAAACTCAAAATTTGCTATATGTATACTTTTTGACCGACATCATATAGGTTTAATTATTCGAAAATAAAATCTAAATAAAATATATACATATTTCTGTAACTGAAGGTTCAAAACTTTACAAAAAAACAAAAATCTGAAATGATAGAATCACTACCATATATAACTGGGATAGGAGGGCAGTCGATGAGAAATAAAAAAAATCGGCTTATCTTACGTTCAGTCATTCTCGTAATGCTTTCAGCCGCTATTATCTTTGTATTATATTCAAATTTCGCAAAGGACACAAAAAAGGTGGCTGCAATTGGTGAGGAAGCGCCTGACTTTGTTTTAAAAGATTTAGAAGGTAATGAATATAAATTGTCTGACTATCGAGGGAAGGGTGTATTTTTAAATTTTTGGGGAACATGGTGTGAACCTTGTAAAGATGAGATGCCTTATATGCAAAATCAATATAAAAAATATAAAGATGAAGGTGTAGAGATTATAGCCATAAATGTTGGTGAAACGAAAATCGCAATCGAAAACTTTGCGAAACAATACAATCTTTCTTTTCCTATAGTAGTTGATGAGAGCGGTGAAGTTCAAAAAGCATATGGAATCTTTCCCTTACCTGCAACGTATTTGATCAATTCAGACGGCATTATAGTCGATTATATTGAATCAACGATGACAGAGGAAATGGTACAACAATATATGGAAAAGATTAAACCTGAATAGGAGTTTTATTTATGAATAAAGTTAAGTGTGAATGTGGTCATGTTAATCCACATGGAACAATTCTTTGTGAGGCTTGCGGAAAAGTTTTTGATGAGAAGGCAATCGAAGGAAAACTACTAGATATGCGCTATGAAGGTAGTGCACGCCGGTCGCAAACATATAATAAAACGATAATAGATCGTATTTGGAACTTTTTTTCGTCTGTTAAAGTTGGGGTAGTATTAATTGTTATTACGCTTATTGCAACTGCAATTGGATCTATTTTGCCACAGATTTCCACATTAGGTCAATTACCGATGCCGGCAGAACAATATTACGAAGAAAATTATGGCTCGTTCGGAAAGGTATATTATATTTTAGGTTTTCATGATACATATGGTTCTTGGTGGTACTTATTATTAATAGCGTCGATAGGTGTTTCTTTAATTATATGTAGTTTAGACCGGGCAGTCCCTCTCTATAAAGCTTTGAAAAATCAACGTGTGAAACGGAATACGAATTTTTTAAGTAGACAACGCTTTTATAACATGACTGAAGCCAAAGAAATTGAAAGAGATTTTCCTATTGTAATAGAAAGATTGAAGAAAAAACATTATAAAGTAAAAGTAGAAAAAGGGCATTTATTTGCTGAAAAAGGAAGATTTTCAAGATGGGGACCATATGTAAACCATATCGGTTTAATCATATTTTTAATTGGATGTATGCTTCGGTTTATACCAGGGTTTTATATAAATGAATTTTTATGGATTAAAGAAGGAGAAACACTTGCCATTCCTGGTACAGATAAAGAGTATTATTTAGCAAATCATAAATTTATATTTGAAGTGTATGACGAAACAGATGGGGAAGTTTTTCAAAAGGCGATTGAAGAAAAAGGAATGATTGCCAAAAATTTCCAAACAGATGCAACTTTATATAGTGCTGAATCATCATTACCTGGGGAGGAACCAAAATTAAAAAAAATAAAAGATTACGAGATACAGGTCAATAAACCATTGAAATTTGATGGATATGCTTTATATCAATCAAGTTATCGGTTGAATGAAATATCGACAATGACATTTGCATTGACAAACAAAGAAACGGGAGAATCATACGGGAATATATCCATTGACTTAAATAATCCTCAAAAGCTATATGATTTAGGGAATGGTTATTTTGTTGAGTTATTAGATTATTTTCCAAATTTCCAAATGAAAGATGGAAAACCATCTACAGCTTCACAAGAGCCTATAAATCCAGCATTTGCATTTAAAATGATAACACCAGACCGTCCTGAAGGAGAAAGAAGTTTTGCAGCCATTCAACAAACGATAGAAGTTTCTGAAAATAAATATAAAATGGAGTTTCAAACGGTTGAAACAGTTAATTATAGTGGACTTACCGTACGACTTGATAAAACATTACCTGTCATTGCCATTGGGGGCATTATATTTTTAATTGGAGTAGCACAAGGCTCTTTTTGGCAACATAGACGAATTTGGGTGAAACACGTAGAAGGAACAGTACATGTTGCGGGACATACAAATAAAAATTGGTATGGTTTCCATAAGGAAATTGAAAAAGTATTATCTGATACAAAAATTCCGATTCCTATTGATCAAAAGGCTGAAAATAATAGAGTTATCGGTCAAAAGGATCGAATGAGCACATTGGGGTGATAAATAATGGCAGAATTAAGTAGTAATTTATTGTTAATTGCATTTATTATCTATTTAGTAGCAACACTATTTTTTGGCGGAGCAATCAAACAAAAGAGGGGAATGGATGAGAGTCATTATAAAAATAATATTACAATTAGTGCTAAAATAGGGATAACATTGACCATAATCGGATTTATGATACACATTGGCTATTTTATAACAAGATGGGTGGCTGCTGGACATGCACCAGTTAGTAACATGTTTGAATTTATTACATTCTTTAGCATGATGCTTGTCGGTGCCTTTATACTAATCTATTTTATTTACCAAGCGGCAGTTTTAGGGGTTTTCGCACTTCCCATCGTGATCATTTTAATTGGATATGCCAGCATGTTTTCGAGGGATATTACTCCGCTAATACCACCACTAAAAAGTATATGGTTACCTATACATGTGATGACGACAGCAGCAGGACAAGCAATCCTATCGATCGGTTTTGTAGCTGGAGTCATCTATTTATTAAAGAACGTTAACCAAAAAGAAACCTCCTATAAGCGGTTAGGTATAGAATCTATAATGTATTTATTAACAGTAGTACTAGGTTTTATTATCATGACAAGTACGTTTTCTTTTATGCATTATGAAGCTCAATTTGAATGGATAGATAAAGAAGGACAAACTTCAACGATTGTGTATGAACTTCCTGCTTTAGTCGGTCCTAATGATTGGAATTTACTTACGGAGTCTAAAATGGAGCCATTAGCTGAATTGCCTGCAAATTTTAACGCAGCAAGGGCAAATACAGTAATTTGGTCGTTTATTGCTGGAACAATTCTTTACATCCTAGTTCGACTAATTACAAGAAAAAGAATCTCACAGATGATTCAACCGCTTGTAGCAAAAATTAATGATGATCTGTTAGATGAAATTGCTTATCGGTCGGTGTTGATTGGGTTTCCTATTTTTACATTAGGTGGACTCGTTTTTGCCATGATTTGGGCACAAATTGCCTGGACAAGATTTTGGAATTGGGATCCAAAAGAGGTTTGGGCCCTTATTACTTGGTTTTTTTATGCTGCTTTTTTACATTTACGATTATCAAGAGGGTGGCATGGAGAAAAATCTGCTTGGCTTGCTGTAATAGGATTCGGTATTATTATGTTTAATCTTGTATTTGTTAATTTAGTGATTGCGGGATTACACTCCTATGTATAATAAAGGGAGCTGACAGTTGTCAGCTCTTTCCTTATGCTGTTTTTTCCAGTTTGGACAGTATTTTTAATTGCATATATAATAGAATTGAGCAAAGTGTGGCAAATTTTTTACATAATATAGATCCTATGAATATCATATGGAAATAAATTGTCGATTTTTGTACAATTGATACAAGGAGGTTTCATCGAATGAAACAAGATGTAAAGATTCTAATTGTAGATGATGAAGAAAGAATTAGAAGATTATTAAAAATGTACTTAGAAAGAGAAAATTATGTAATTGACGAAGCGCAAGAAGGAAATGAAGCCTTAGAAAAGGCATTGGCAACGGATTATGATTTAATTATTTTAGATTTAATGCTACCGGGAAAAGATGGAATTGAAGTTTGCCGCGAACTAAGAGAAAAGAAAGCGACACCGGTTATTATGTTAACAGCTAAAGGCGAAGAAGCAAACCGTGTTCAAGGATTTGAAGTTGGAACAGACGATTATATCGTTAAACCTTTTAGTCCTCGTGAAGTTGTTTTACGTGTAAAAGCATTGTTAAGAAGATCTTCAAAAACTAGTTATTTACAAACAGATACAACTGCAAAAAATATTATCGTATATCCACATTTAACTATAGATCATGATGCACATCGAGTATTAGCAGATGAAAAAGAAGTAAGTTTAACACCAAAGGAATACGATTTATTATACTTTTTAGCAAAGTCACCTGACAAAGTATTTGATCGTGAACAATTGTTACGTGAAGTTTGGCATTATGAATTCTTTGGTGATTTAAGAACAGTGGATACCCATATCAAACGATTAAGAGAAAAACTAAGTAAAGTATCGGAAGACGCTGCCAAAATGATTGTAACTGTTTGGGGAGTAGGGTACAAATTTGAGGTAGTGAATGAATGAAACGATGGAATAGTGTTGTAGGTAAATTATGGGCAACAATATTATTATTGATGTTTGTTGTTCTATTCGTATTATCAATCTTAATTATGCAATTTTTTCAAAGTTATGTTGTGGAAGATGTAAAAAAATCATTAATAGATACGGCTTCCCAAATAGCTAAAACTTTAGAAGAGCATGATGAATTTAGCTTTGCATTAGAAGTTGCATGGGAAATTTTGGATGAAAATACACATGCGATCATTATTACTGACGAAAATCACATTTATCACTCAAACCCAGAGGATAAAAAGATTTTTGACATCAATTATTTTAAGTCTGATAAAACGCTTTCTCAAGTGTTTACTATTGATGATTCAGTGACGAAAGAAATTGAATTCACACAATCAGATGAAAAATTAAATCAAGGTTTAATGATCGGTGTACCGATCCATTTAGTTAATAAAACTGGTGCGGTATTTATATATCAATCTTTAGATGTAATGGATAATGCGATTGAAGCAACTTCTGATATCATTCTTTGGTCAGCTGGAATTGCTTTTATATTGACAAGTGCCTTTGCTTTCTTTCTTTCAACCCGTGTAACTGCACCTCTGCGAAAAATGCGTGAATCTGCAGCCGAAGTAGCCAAAGGACGTTTTGATGTTAAAGTTCCAATATTAACCCATGATGAAATTGGTGAATTAGCGAAGACATTTAATAAAATGCGTGAACAATTAGAAGTGAATATGAATGCATTAAAACGTGAAAAAGAGCAACTTTCAAGTATTTTACGTAGTATGGCAGACGGTGTCATTACTATAAATAAACAAGGAGAGATATTAGTTACCAATCCTCCTGCAGATGAATTTTTATCGGCATGGACTGATTCACAAGATAATAAGGGAAAAAAAGAGATACCGCCAGAATTTATTGATTTATTAAATGAATCTATTAAAACAGGGAAAGATCAGTCTGGCGAAATGAATTTTGGAGATCGATATTGGTCTTTTATCGTTTCCCCGCAATTCGATGAACAATCTATCCGTGGTGCTGTTGTAGTCATACGGGATATGACTGAGGAACGAAAATTAGAAAAAATGCGTAAAGATTTTGTTGCGAATGTTTCACATGAGTTACGTACACCAGTAGCTATGTTACAAGGTTATAGCGAAGCTTTAATTGATGATATTGCAGGTAATGAAGAAGAACGGAAAGAAATTATAAAGATCATTAATGAAGAATCTCTTCGGATGGGACGATTAGTCAACGAATTGCTTGATTTAGCTAGGTTGGAATCAGGGAGCATGAGTTTAACATTTGACGATGTTCAATTAAATTCTTACATAGAAAGAATAGGTCGTAAATTCTTTGGACTTGCTAAAGAAAATAATGTTCATTTAGAAGTTCAAGTTAACACAGATAAGGATATATATCGTTTTGACCCAGATCGAATTGAACAAGTATTAACGAATTTAATTGATAATGCTATTCGACATACTCCAGAGGAAGGGTTAGTGGAGTTAAAAGTGACAAGTGGCCAGAATGGATTAATTTTAGAAATAAAAGATAATGGATCTGGAATTCCTTCTGAAGATTTACCTTTTGTTTTTGAAAGATTTTATAAAGCTGATAAAGCAAGGACAAGAGGGAGTTCGGGAACAGGTTTAGGGCTGGCCATTGCGAAAAACATTATTGATGCACATAAAGGAACAATTTCCGTGTGGAGTGAACTAGGAAAAGGAACTGTATTTACAATAAATTTACCTGAACAAACAAATTAATATCTTTTTTATAGGGCTGTCCAATAAGTCCAAGAAGTGGATTTTGTAAAATGGCGGGCACTTAGAAAAAATGTTTCACATTTTTCCTTCACGAGCATAATTAGTGAAGCTTATTGATAGTCCAATGGCAATAGCCAAAATTTTTGATCTTATAGCTTAAACCTGGCACTTGAGGCTATTGACCTGGACAAACACTACATGCGCAATTAGAGTAGGCGCTGAGACTATGATTCCGTCAATCGAACAAAAAGATCTACTACGTACTTAATTTATGGACAGCCCTTTTGTTTTATAATTAGGCTCTATAATAAATGTTGGGGTTTTCATACAATTTTGGTCAAAAAAAAAAGACACGCAACCCCGTCATTCTTTTATACTTGAATTGTCCAGAAACAAGCAAAAAGAATGGAGTTGCGTGTAC
>NZ_JAOUSE010000050.1:0-21836 GCF_025660415.1 Pallidibacillus thermolactis | reverse complement strand
CTAAAATGTTTGTTTGGTCACTTACATTCTACTAGAAAGGGCGATTTTTTTGTGTTTATATGCACCGATTTAATAGAAAGAGGCTGCCAAAAAGTGAAAATTACTCACTTTTTGGACAGCCTCTTGTTCAACTTCAATATTATGTTTTAATTAAACGTAGTTTCGGCCGTCTTTTTTTTGTTTGTTCTGCTTTATTAACAAAGTAGAATAGAACCAGGTTTACAATTCCTAAAAACAATAAAAACGCTGTACTTAAAACTTGACCAGACATTAACCCGAAAAAAATAGCAACTAAACAATATAGACCAGCCCCGAGACAATAATACGCTAGAAATTTTCCCATTAGAACGCCTCCCTTACCTTAAATTTATTTCAATTGTTCAAAAAATATTCATAAGACGTTCACATAATGTTCATATTTACATTATACCTGACTACCTTAATAAAAGGAAGATTTTTATTAAAATATTTTAAATTATTTTTATTTTATATAAATTAATAGGAATCCCCTTTTGTTCCCAATATATTCTCTTTTTACCATGCTATACGGAAAATAAATGGGCAGATGAAGGGGAGAAAAAGAGAGGAAAATTGTGAAACATTAATTTTATTCCTTACTTTGTAGTCCCTACTATAACTTACGCACCAACAACATATATTGTAAAACCTAGAGACAATATGTGTAAAATCGCAACAAGGCACCAAGTAAGATTAAAGGAGATAATACGAGTCAACCCACATATCCAAAATCCTTTTTTTATTTATCCAAACAATAAATTCGATACCAGACATTTCAGAAAAGAACTTTGAAGCACAAGTTGTTAAAATAAAATTATGAACCAAGAACGTGCAAAGCATAAGTGAAAGCCTCTCAAATATAATTGGGAACTCTCCAGAGTCGCCAAACATAAACGTATCTTCATGAAAGATCGAAACTATTTTTTACATAATCTGGAAGCATATTTACTATGTTTCAAAATTATAGAATACACTAAGCAGCTGTTGGGGAGAATATTGCAATGGATCAAACTACTCCGCAATTCAGGCGTCCATTCTTGGATGAATAGGCATAGTGCGAATATTTTAAGTAGGAATTTCAATGGGATTGGATTAGATTATGCCAGAGATGAACCTAGTAGAAATTACTGGAAACCATTATTTATACGTAAATAATCAAAAATGAAAGAGTGAGGATGTTCAATCCCCACTCTTCTATACTACCTTATTAACTTTTTAGAGATGCTACTTGTTGTCGTACTTTTTCAATATTTGCCATTTTATTATCCCAACATGCTTGACTTAAATCAACTGGATACTGTTCGGGATTTAATATTCGCTTATACTCATCCCACAATAGATTAAGATTTTCATCAACATATTTTTTGATTTCCTGGATCTCTGGGAGTTCATAAACTAATTCCCCATTAATGAAAATATTCTGATGTAATTCTTTAGCTTCAAAGTTTGTTACATATTTACTAATAAAAGTATGAACGGGATGGAACATTTTTAACGGTTCTTCTTCTTGTGGATTTTCCCAATCTAGGGCAATATAATCTCCTTCCGATTTCCAACTATGTTTATTAATAATACGATATATCCGTTTTAGACCAGGTGTAGTTACTTTTTCTGGATTTCCGCTTATTTTAATGGTATCGACTAACTGCCCATTTTCTTCAATTGCCACCAATTTATAAACGGCGCCTAAAGCAGGCTGATCATAAGCAGTTATTAATTTTGTACCTACACCCCAGCTATCAATTTGTGCGCCTTGCGATTTTAAATTTAGTATTGTTAGTTCATCTAGATCATTCGACGCAAAGATTTTGGCATCTGGAAATCCAGCATCATCCAACATTTTCCGTGCAGCTTTTGATAAATACGTCAGATCACCACTATCAATACGTATACCGATAAAGTTAATTTGATCTCCTAATTCCTTGGCTACACGAATAGCATTTGGAACACCGGATTTTAACGTATCATAAGTATCGACTAAAAATATGCAATCTTTATGGACAGTAGCATATTTACGAAATGCTTCATATTCATCATGGTACACTTGAATCATAGCATGTGCCATCGTACCAGATACAGGAATGCCAAAGAGTTTTCCAGCACGAACGTTTGATGTTGAACCACAACCTCCGATGACAGCTGCTCTTGCCCCCCAAATTGCCGCATCCATTTCTTGAGCACGTCTTGCTCCAAATTCAGCTATCGGTTCATTACCAACCACTTGCTTAATTCGAGAAGCTTTTGTAGCTATTAATGTTTGATAATTCACAATGTTCAATAAAGCGGTTTCAATTAATTGTGCTTCAGCCAGTGTTGCTTCAACTCGTATTAATGGTTCATGATTAAAAACAATTTCACCTTCAACAACAGAACGGATATTACCAGTAAAACGGAGGGTTTTTAAGTATTCAATAAAATCATCCTGATAGCCAAGTTCTCGTAAGTACGCGAGATCATCATCTGTAAACTTAAAATTTTGTATATAATCTATGATTTTTTCTAGTCCCGCAAAAATAGCGTAGCCGTTACCGAAAGGCATATCACGGAAATATACGTCAAACACTGCCCGTTTATTATGTATTCCATCCTGCCAGTAAGACTGTACCATATTTATTTCATATAGATCGGTATGTAAAGCCAAAGAATCATCGGCGTATTTTCTTTTCACCTTTTTTAACCCCCGTCAAAATAAAAATTTACACCAAAATTAAAAAGTTAACAATTTGTTCATGTATATTATAACATTGTTCAATATTTTCTCTACTAAAGTTACATAAAAACTCGCAATTAGACGGCTTTTATGATTTAGTTTGATTGAAGTCTAAATTTTGTTTTAGAATATATCCATTGTAATGTTTATTATGTTGATTTATTTCACCTAGTTAGTTTTTACCAATATTTCTATAAATTTGTAATACATGTTTATTAGGATGACTGGAAGCAAATATCGCTTAGGTTATGGTTTTAAATCAAACGTTTGATTAATTGATCAAATATAATAATTAATAATTTAGGGTTAAATCGTTCCTTTTTCATGAAACTATAGCTTTTAGAATTGTTAACTTTTTAACATTGTTTAACGAGCTTATATCGTCTAAGATAAGAAATTAAAAATGATTAAAAACAGGAGTACTATTTTATTACTAGCTAGATTCAACATATATGATACTTAACTTGTCTTTAATAAAAGAAAACCGCAATCCCTGATTTATTTTTTCACACCTTCTTTCTTGTTTTTTCACTTCGTTAAGTCTTTAAATCCCTCTATTGGTCATTATCTCTGCGTTTCTACTTCATACTGTTCATGAAAACGCCTCTATCATATACTTGTTCTTAGTACATCCAATTGGTCCAATATCCAATAGAGGGATAAAATCTTATTCCATTATTTGGCCAAAGGTTTTTAATTTTAATTTCATGAATCATATTTCAGTAACTGCAAGCAAATTTTCCATTTTGCTCCCGACTTAATTCCATATGTATTCGCAAAGGAGCCTTGGTTTATAGCCACACCAATTTTATCCAATGAATTGACAAATAATAACGGATCACCTAATCGTGTTTCTGCAAAGGTTCGTACAAAGTTCATTTTACTTTTATAAACTTTTTGCGCATCGTTTTCTATCGTAACTTCAAATGGATCTCCAAATTCCACATTCAAACCTTTAAGCAATTGATAATCAATATTTGTCCATAGATTACCAAAACGAATGTCTAAAATGTCAATATTACCAATAATTGACCCATTCACTTGTAGGACTTCAGGTATCGATAATTGAACTAGTTGGTCAATTTGGATTTCAACACCTACATCTTCAGGTTTTATAATACCTGCAGCGATTCTTGCTCCTGTATAAGCAAAAATATCTCTTCCATGAAAAGTATAAGATACCCCAGAATGAGGAAGTCGATTCTTTTCCTCATCGATAATCCAAGCTTTCTTAATGCCAATTTCATTTAATATATGAGTAATGGTTCCATTATCAGGTGTTATGACAAGATGATTTAAATTTGTCTTTATGACAATGCTTTTTCGATCCGTGCCTACTCCAGGATCAACAACCGAAACAAAGATTGTTTCTTCTGGCCAATATCGTATTGTTTGGTATAACCGATAAGATGCATCCCAGATGCTGAACTGCGGTATATCATGGGTTAAATCATATATGTGAAGAGCGGGATTAACCGATAATGCTACCCCATACATTGCACTTACCGCACCATCATTTCTGCCAAAATCTGTCTGAAAAACTAATGGTCGATTCATTCTGGTACCTCCTCTGACCTTACAATATGCATTTTTATGATAGAAACATTCATAAACTTTCTAAACAAAAAACCACGTCTTTATCATTTTGATAAGGACGTGGTTTGTTTGCACGTGGTACCACCTTATTTTTACTATACGCTCACACATATAGCCTCTATCAGTATAAATATAACAATTGCTGTCAGTTGGAGTAAATATGCTCGATTCACCAAGCAACTGTCCTTCTTTATACTGTGATGTTTATAACGAACATCAACTCGTCGAAGCCTACTTGTGGATTATCTGTACGTTCAGCACGAAACTCAAGGGACATTTTCCGATCCGTATTTTTACTCCTTCCCACCAGACGGAGCTCTCTTTTAAAAATAATCGAATCATACTTTCCCCTATCATTGTTTTTAAATTTTAATGTTTTCTGTTTTTAGTTGAATCCATTATAGGAAATCATTTGTTAAAATTCAAGGAATAATATCATTAGGTTTATAACGGGAACTTAAATTAAATAAAATACGCTAATTACTAATATTTCTCGAAAAAGTTAATTATAGTAATTTTACCCGATTGGTTTCGTTTAATTCATTAATCGTCTTCACACCGATTCCAAACATCGCCATTTTTAACTCCAACTCACGTATTTCCATAACTTCCATAACAGACTCAGGAGTTTCTGTCGCTTCTTTTAAAATAGAACGACCAAAACCAACAAAGTTTGCACCTAGAGCTAGGGCTTTAGCAGCCTGTACACCATTATGTATACCACCACTAGCAATAACCAGTTGATTTGGTAATTTTTCCCTAACCGAGACAATACAATCTACTGTTGGATTTCCCCAATCCACAAAACTTTCTGCTGCCATTTTCTTTATCTTATCTTTTGAACGGAACTTTTCAACTTGGCTCCAAGATGTTCCTCCTGCACCTGCTACATCGATAAAGGATATACCCACATCGGTTAGTCTTTTCGCTGTTTCACCATCAATCCCCCAGCCAACTTCCTTTACTCCGACTGGAACTTTTAATTCACGGCATACTTGTTCAATTTTACTTAATAGAGAGTTAAAATTCGTATTTCCTTCTGTCTGAATAATTTCCTGGATACTGTTTAAATGAAGAACAAGCATATTAGCTTCTGTTATTTCTAGGATTCGTTTACATTCATCAACACCAAAACCATAATTAAATTGAACGGCACCAAGATTGGCTATGATCGGTGTAGTTGGTGCGTATTTTCGAACTTGAAAGGATGCATGATGTTCATCACTTTCGATTAAGGCACGGGTTGAACCAAGAGCCAACAACCATCCCTTTTCTTCTGCCGCTATAGCAAGGTTTCGATTAATGCTCTCAGCCATCTCTGCCCCACCTGTCATTGAACTAATCAGGAATGGGGTTTTCTGTTCAAAGCCAAAGAAATTTGTATTTGTCTTTATATCTTTAAAATCAATTTCTGGTAGGGCATTATGAATAAGTCGCACCCGTTCAAATCCAGTTGTTATTTGATCTCCTGTTACTTTTTCATTTAAAACAATTTTAATATGTTCCGATTTTCTTTTATGAATTGAATCCGACATGTTGGACACCTTCTTTTGAAACAATAGTCTCTCTACTCATAAGAAGCTTAATGATGGTTCTTCGTTATCGTTTTAACCGATGCACCTGTTAAAGAAACATTTAGTTTTAAAGGTTCTATGTTAGCTTGTTGCCAATCCTTTTCTAATTTTGCAACATGTTCCTTATTTATGACAAAAGCAATACCACAATCTCCACCACCAGCACCGGATGACTTTCCACTACCATAACGGTTGGCAATCGAAATTAATTTTTTAAGTTCAGGTGTTTCTATATCAACGGTGGCAAGTTCACCTAAGTGCATTAACGCATGACGATTATCTGTTAAACTTTCTACTGCTCTTAAAGAATTATTTTCGTAAAAACTTTCAATTAAACGGGATACAGCATATTTACTTTGACTAAGAAACTCTTGATAAACTTCAAAATGATTTGTTCGTAATGCCTGAATACTTCGAACCATTGGTACTGTTGAAACGGATTTCCCTGTCCATCCTACAACAAGATATAAATCCTGAGGGGGGTGTATTCGTTTAATTTCTAACAAAGGCCATTTTTGATCAACTAACTTTATTAAATTTGTCCCCGCGTTTATTTCATGATCTAACCATGAATGATCAAACATCGTATATTTAAGCCAACCACCAAAAGTGGATGCCGCGATGTCCGCACAAGAACCATTACCTTGTGTATAATAATGAGCAATTGCTGACAACTTATAAATTAGTTCTTCAGTTGGTTGAATTTTTTTATCTTGAAAAAAGTGAAGCATTGCCGTTACAACTGTTACAACTATGGCAGCACTTGAACCTAAACCATATTTTTTACCCTCACCATCGTCTAATTCACTTTCTACTGTTAGAGAAAAAGGACGTAACGCTATTCCTTTTTCTTTGAAAAAACGAATGACGGTATACAAGGCATTTTTTACAAAAGATAATTTGCTATCTTCTATATTAAAAAGAATTTTTTTCCCCTTAACTTGCCATTTTATATTATTTAAGCCTATTTGGGGTAAGTGTAATTCATTATAATCGCTAGAGGAAATTTCCCCTATCATATAACGATCGACAGCAATGACAACAGCAGAGTGCCCTTGTTCTAGAATGGCATACTCGCCAGCTATAAATAATTTTCCTGGTACTTTAATTTTAAGGACCTGGTCCTTCATATTGTCATCATTCCTTTAATATACCGAAAGTAGGCAAAAAGACTTTTACTGAACACTATAAGTAACTTATACCCGGTCCTGGATGACAGACAAAAATTTCTTTGACCGAGTCAATCTCATTTAATGTCTGAAACACTTTTCGTTCATCATCAGGTTGACAAATAACCTTTACATTTGGTCCCGCATCTATCGTCACATAGGCAAGCAAACCTTGGGAACGTAGATGTTGAACACAATCAATAATTTCCAATGTGGCCGGTTGCCAATAGAAAAATGGCGGGTCGGCCCCTAAGGTCGTTGCATGCATTTTAAATGCATTTTTTTCCAACGTCTCACCTAGCATTTCAAAGTCTCTTTTTTCAATCGCTTTCTTGGCGATTCGTAATTCTTGTTCTGTTGCCTTTAACCAGCCATCGTAAAACGGAGAAGTTTGGACGGTCCGCTTCATTCCTTCACGGCTTAATATTTTCTTTTGTTTGGATTCAATCATAACCGATAAAATCGATAAATTCCACGCTTTCTGATCTAAGATCGGTACTGCATAGGAATCACTACCATCTTCTTTTACTCCTTTTTTCCATTCAACAAACCCACCGTATATTGAACGACAAGCTGATCCAGAGCCTCGTCTAGCAAGCTTTGATAACTCTTTACCGTCTAACTCTAATCCCAACGCTTTCGATGATGCTGCAGCTAACGCCGCATATCCGGAAGCTGAAGATGCGAAGCCGGCCGCAGTCGGAACATGATTCTGAGAAGAAACAATTGCAAATCTTGTATCACCGGTAAGCTTACGTACATGGTTTAGAAATCTAGAAACTTTTGCTGTTTCATCTGTACCCTTTTCCTCACCATTTAAATAGAAGATATCTGTTGTCAATCTTTCATCAAATTCAACCGTAGTTTCCGTATAAAAAAGATCCAATGTAATTGATAAACTACTATTTGTTGGTAAAATAAGTTCTTCATTTCTTTTTCCCCAATATTTAATTAAGGCTATATTTGTATGTGCCTTTGCCGTTGCTTTCAATATAACACACTCCGTTTTTAAGAAGTAATTGACTGAAATTGTTGTGTTTCTTCTACTTTAAAGGACCAGGTGCGCTTTGCACCATTTTGATTTAACTGTTCACTAATTTCTCTTGCTTGAACACAATTTTCTGCCAATGCGATAATACATCCCCCTCGGCCGCCGCCGGTTAGTTTTGCACCTAAAGCCCCCGCATTTCTTGCGATATTGACAAGATGGTTAATACCGTGGTCACTTACTCCCAATTTCTCCAGTTCCGTCTGAGCTAAATTTAAAAGTAAACCTAATTGAACAAGATTCCCTTGTATGAGGGCATTTCGAGCATCGAGCGTATATTGGCCAATTCGATCAATCGATTGTTTCGTTTGTATTGGACTTTTATCTAATTTATGTTTGATACTTCCCACTGCTGAACGAGTATCGCCAGCACGACCAGTATCAGCCACAACTAAATAAAAGGAGGAGCGAATCGCAACAGAAGCAATTCCTTTTCCTCTTTCGAACCAAATCGGTTCGTCACAACAAACCGACTCCATATCGATTCCACTCGGATTTCCATGGGCATAAATTTCAGCAATATTGACCAATTCCCTTAATTTTTCATCTGACAACTCACAATTGAAATATTGAAATAAACTTCTTACAATAGCTACGGCTATTGCTGCACTCGAACCCAATCCACGTCCAATCGGAATCATAGATTCAATTTTTAATAATAGGCCGTTATGATGTTTACCTATTTCTTGTATCGTCTTGTGAATACATATTGCAAGCCCTTTTAACCGTTTTGGAATTTGATCAATCGGACCGGAATAAAGCTTGCTATCCAGATGAATGCCAGAATCAGCCTCTTCAATAGCACATGTAACTGTAAGCGTTGGAAAAGGAAGGGCAATCGCTGGGTGTCCATAAACAACAGCATGTTCTCCAATTAATATTAATTTGCTATGAGCTTTACCGATTGCTCGATTTCGTGAAGAGAACAAAGGGATTCCTCACTTTCTATAACCTAAAAAAATATTTTAACCTGCTATAACAGATACTAACCAAGGTGCACAATATAAAATCATAAATTGAACACCAAAATTAACTCCCCATCGATGTAATGTACCCGATACTAATCCAACGAGTAGTACACCGGCAATATTCAACCAACCAGCATCAATAAATGCTAGTAAAATGACGAGACCCAAAAATAGTCCTAAAATAGCTTCATGGGGAATCCATTTAAAAACAAATGTACAAATTTCATTCGCATATTTCACAATTAAAACATAAGTAATCATTAATGAAATTCCAATACCAATTACAACAGCCAATACAAAATCCGATAAGGATAAGATATGGTGGATATTATGTTCTTTTGTAAAAACAGGTGGCGCATTAAATAAAGCTTGTCCGGGTCCTAACGCTACCGATGATAATGGTATGCCTAATGCGACTAATGGAATTAAAGTACCGGCAATATAGGTCGAGTTGGCCAATGATTCCATATTGGCAATAGCTAGTGATGAGCGTTTCACCGGGTCCTTTTCACTTTTTGACATTAACTCACCTACTAACGTTGTAATACCTACAGCACTAAATAAGAACGTGATACAGCCAATAACAGATGAAATAGAACTCATCACAACTTCTTTAACAGTTAAAATTTTAAACGGGTTCGGTAAGCCTTTTTGTTGGTTTGTCTTTGATAATTTTATATTCTTTTTATTCGTACGCACCATTTCTTTGCGTTTATCTTTATTTAATAATTCTATTAACGTAACAATTACAGGACCAATCGTAATTCCTAAAAAGAATGAGGTAAATACAGTCTTATTTTCAGGAACAACATCTAAAGCCCAATATAATTGACGTAAACCTTGAATTAATAAAGCAAAGGGTACAATAATTAGCAAGGCTAACCAACGATTTTTTGATAATATGGCTAAAATAATGGCACCTGTAAATAAAATTTGGTTGGCATAATTACTGAACCAGTCGGCAAAAGGAGTTAAAGCACCAGCTAAAAGTAAGCTGATTGGAACAGATACAAACGTACCTATTACTGATCCCGAAATCATTTTTCGAATACTCGTTTCAGACTGACCATATTTTTTTAATACCATGGCATGTTCCACCATTGGTGTCGCCATGACACCCCCAGGGATCCCAGCAACTGCAACTGGCACAGAATCCGACAACTTATGAGCGATAATGGCTGATAAGTAAAAGGTAAGAACAACAATCGGAGACACACCGGCTAATACGACAGCCATAGTTACCGGTGCAATGACCGCTGTTTCATCAGTACCTGGTACTATACCAATGATTGTGTAAAGGATAGTTCCTATTATTGCAGCAATAATCATTTGTATAAGTAAACTTGGATCCATTATTTTCCTTCCTCATCTTTAATAAAATTTCTTTTTGGTTTAAATAGAAAACTACAAATACCAAAACCTAATAACGCTCCAAACAACCCAAAAAATAACGGGATTGAACCATTGTTTGGTGCTATAAAATATAATCCTAATGTTGTTACTACACATATAATTAAAGAGATCACTAAATCTTTTATACTAACAAGGTCTTCCCAAACTTCCACATATTCAGTTTGGCTAACCTGTTGTTGATCATTTAGATTCCTCTCCACCATATCACCTTCCATAAAATCAATACTATCTTTAAGTTATACAATAGTTTTTGTATTTTCTTTTGAAGTATACGAAAACCTCGTCCAACCTATTATAATGATAATGATTTTTACTATCAATTGTTATCAACTCAATTAAGTTAACATTTTCACAAAAAATGTGCACTACTGAGCGAGTTTTTCTTAAACAAATAACATTTAACTTAAAGCTGAACAATGGTACATAAATCTTAGAAAAGCATTTCTATTATAGATGATTTAAAAGCCCGACGCTAATTTCCTTATTGTAAAAAGAAAAAGAGAAAAGCTTAGTTAAATGCTCTTCTCTTATTATAAGTAAATTCAATTTTTTTCTTCTTTTACAATTTAGAAACTGTATAGAACACTTTCTTATTCCAGTTCTTGAGCATATAGACCAAGCTTTTTCACCTTATCAATGACAATTTCTTTTTCCTCTATATTTAAACCGGCCATAATTTTACTCATAGCTACTCGGTGTTTCGGGAAAATATCGTCCATCAACGTTTTACCTTCTTCTGTAATGGATGCGTAAGTTACTCGACGGTCTGTTGGGCAGGCTTTTCTGATTAAATAATTTTTTTCTTCTAATTTATCAACAACATATGTAATGCTACTTGAAGCAAGTAAAATTTTTTGACCAATTTTTTGAATCGGTTGATCACCTTTATGATATAACAATTCTAACACACCAAATTCGGTTAAATTTAACCCATAACTTTTTATATTTTTGACGATGTTTTTTTCAATCGCCTCTAAAGCTCTCGTTAGAATGATAAATAATTTTAATGACAACTCTTCATCTTTCAGTTTCGTTGCCTCTTCAGTCATGTTATCATACTCCTTATCATTATCTCGATTTCGAGATAATTATATTAAATTTTTATTTTAAAATCAAGTAGTTCAAAGTAATTTTCTTTATTATAACCTAGTTTCAAATACAATAATACTTTTAAAACAAGTGTTTTTCTTGAATCGTGGTAAAATAAAATATAGCAAACTAAAAAAAGAATTCAAAGCGAAACTTTAAAGCATTTTGAAAGGAGATCTTAATGAAATCATTAATTCTTGCCGAAAAGCCGAGTGTAGCTCGTGAAATTGCCAGAGTACTCGGCTTGAAGGATCACCATAAATCATATATTGAAGGAGAAAAATATATCGTTACTTGGGCGCTTGGGCATTTAGTAGAATTAAAAATGCCGGAACATTACAACCCCAAATATAAAACATGGCGTTTAGAAGAGTTACCCATTATTCCGGAAAAGATGGATATAAAAGTGATGAAACAAACGAGACACCAGTTTAGAAGCATTGAACAACTAACTAAGCGTAAAGATATTAAAGATTTTATTATTGCGACAGATGCAGGTCGTGAAGGAGAGCTCGTTGCTCGTTGGATATTAGAAAAGTTACATTTTCGGAAACCGGTAAAACGTCTTTGGATTTCATCGGTAACCGACCGGGCAATTCGGGACGGCTTTAACAATTTAAGACCTGGTAAAGACTACGAGAATCTGTATCATTCCGCCGTCTGTCGAGCAGAAGCTGATTGGCTAATTGGACTCAATGTTTCACGCGCATTGACAACAAAATATAAAGACCCACTTTCTGCTGGTCGTGTTCAAACACCGACACTTGCTTTAATTATTGAAAGGGAAAAACAAATTCAAAAATTTGTACCAACTAAATTTTGGTCTATTCTTGCTCAACTAAATACTTTTGAAGCTACTTGGGAAAAACACGGTGAAAAAAGAATTTACTCGAAAGAAGAAGCCGAACAAATTGCCAAAAAATTAAATGGACAAAAAGCACAAGTTAAAGAAATGATTAAAGTAGAAAAAACAGAGCCTCAACCTTTACCTTATGACTTAAATGAATTGCAAAGGGAAGCCAATAAAAGATTTAGCTATTCTGCCAAAAAAACGTTAACCATTTTACAAAGGTTATACGAAGAACATAAACTGATTACTTATCCTCGGACAGATTCACGGTATTTAACAACAGATATGGCTGATACAATGTCAGAACGTCTACAAGCTGTTGCTTCCGCTTATAACAAAGAAGTACAACCAATTTTACAGAAAAGAGGAAAAGTATACGCCCGTCAAGTATTTAATAATAATAAAGTTACTGATCATCATGCTATCATTCCTACAGAAGAAAAAGTACATTTCGAAAACTTAACAGCCGAAGAACAGAAAATCTATGATTTAATTGTTCGCCGTTTTTTAACAATGTTTTTACCTCCTTACAAATATGAAACAATCCATATCACATTGGAAGCATGTGGTGAAACATTAACTGCAAGGACAAAGAATATTACAGATCTCGGATTTAAAAAAGTGTTACACTTGAATGAAGAGATAATAGACAATAAAAAATTCCAACAAATTATGAAAGGAAAAATATTTACAATTAAACAGGTACATTCTGTAGAAAAATTTACTGAACCACCGCAAAGACTTACAGAGGCAGATATCCTGGGCCAAATGGAAAAATATGGTTTAGGTACACCAGCTACCCGTGCAGAAATTATTGAAAAACTTGTGTCATCAGAATCTGTTGAACGGAAACATGGTCGCTTCTATTCAACCCAAAAAGGAAAACAGTTGATAGATTTAGTTAACGAAGAGTTGAAATCACCTAAATTAACAGCGAAATGGGAAAAGGAATTAGAATTAATTGCCCGTGGAAAAGCAAAACCAGAAGTATTCTTGAAAAAAATTCGCCAAAAAACAAAAGCTCTTGTCGCTGAAATTAAACAAAGTGATAAAACATACCGTACACCAAATTTGACCGGTTCAAAATGTCCTGACTGTGGATCATTCTTGAAGGAGAAAAATACGAGGGACGGTAAGATTTTAATATGTTCGAATCTGGAATGTTCTTACAAAAGAAGAAAGGATCCGAAATTATCAAATCGCCGTTGCCCACAATGCCATAAGCGAATGGAAATACATCAAGGTGTAGCTGGTGCTTATTTCCAATGCCGTCGCTGTAATATTGTAGAAAAAGCTGAGGAAAAGCAAAAACTGGTTAATAAACGAGAAGAACGGAAACTTATCCAAAAATATACAAAAAAAGATAACACTTTTGGAACAAGTTTAGGCGATTTACTAAAAGCAGTATTACAAGAAAAAGAATAAGCCTTTTGAAATGTTTATATTTAGATTCAAGGGTTGTTCCAGATTTTCTGGTCATCCCTTTTTTAATTTATACTAAAGTTTTCATTTTTTTGGTCAGTAATCCAATGAATTCACCTCAATTCATTCCTTCAAGTCTAAATTATATAAAAAAATAATTTAGGTATGCACTCAATAAATGTTACTCACATATTGTAGTCTAGAAACTCGAATTGTTCTGAAAACTTAATATTCACATATTTATTCTTCTTTTATATGAAGGAGTGTATCGGGGTGGAAAAATTAATTATTTTAGCTTTTGTAGGTTTTTGTGCACAATTAGTTGATGGAGCATTAGGGATGGCTTATGGTGTTACTTCAACCTCACTATTACTCTTATCAGGTATATCACCAGCCATTGCCTCTGCTTCCGTCCATATGGCTGAAGTAGTAACAACTGCAGCTTCTGGGATATCCCATATTAAATTTGGCAATGTAGATAGGCAAGTTGTAAAACGATTAATTATACCTGGTTCAATTGGAGCATTTCTCGGAGCTACTTTTTTAAGTAATGTGCCTGGAGAAATTATTAAACCATATATTGCGATTTTTCTATTATCTTTAGGTTTTTTCGTCATTTATAAATTTTTGTTTAAAATCAATAAAAAGCAGCCCACTCAACTGAAAACAACTGCAAACAGTAAACAACTTGCACCGTTAGGCTTTATCGCTGGATTTATGGATTCAACTGGCGGTGGGGGTTGGGGACCGATTGCAACTCCTGTACTATTAACAAGTCATAAAATGGATCCTCGTAAAGTAGTAGGGTCCGTCGATACAAGTGAATTTGCCGTTGCTCTTTCCGCCTCTTTAGGCTTTTTAATTTCACTAGGGTGGCAGGAAGTTGCCTTTGAATGGGTTATAGCGTTAATGATTGGCGGTATTTTTGCTGCACCTATTGCAGCTTGGCTTGTTAAAATAATCCCTTCTATTTTATTAGGTACATTAGTTGGCGGAGTCATCATTATCACTAACGTACGTACATTACTTGGAGTTGTTATTATTTCTAAAACACTTACGCTCATGATTTATGTCGCCCTATTTATCTTATGGATTGCTGCAATTAGTTATGCTGTTCATATTGTCCGCAAAAGAAAAAATGAGACGTAAAAAATTACTTGATCAAATATACCTATATACTATTATTCACCTTTAAATTCTCCATTCTGGCTAGCCAAATAAAAGTCCCTCACTATATTACTCAATCTACACTTGAGTAATTAGTGAGGGGGTGTCCAAAGCATTTTTATGCAATTTAACTAAATCATCAAAAGTAACAATCCCACCAACAGATTCTCCCTTACTTCCTATCTCATATTTTTCTTAATTGCACCCACTATATCATAATTAGATGGATCAATTTCCAATGATTTTCCTAATATGAAACAAGCTAACTGATAACCGAGATATGGTCCAACAGTTAACCCAGATGCGCCTAGCCCATTCGCAACATACAATCGTTGATATCCTGGAATTTCACCAAACATTGGCAAAAAGTTAGGGGTATAGGGACGAAAACCAACTCGAATATCTTTAATACTTGCGTTTCCCAACCCCGGAGCAACTGCCAGAACTTGACCAAGTATGTCATCTACCCCACCTGCTGTAACACGCATATCAAAACCTGTATTTTTCTCATGAGTAGAGCCAATGACAATTTCACCATGATCAAAGGCTAGGATACTTTTGTTACCTGGTGGCATAACAACAGGCCAACTATTTGTATTTGTCCGTTCCATTTGTAAATGGATAATTTGCCCCTTTTGAAATGTAAAATCAAATTTAATCCCAATGGGGGAAAGTAATTGATTTGTCCAAGCACCAGCACTTACTATAATGGAATCAGCAAAAATCCGCTCACCAGCTACAGTTATCCCTTTTGCAGTACCTGAGTCATAAATTAGATCTGCTTTTCCTGTAATGACTTTTACTCCATGATTTTTACATGCTCCCATTAATGCACGGCGAAGAGCCCTTCCATTTACTCGTGCAGCACCACTAACAAAAATCGAGGAGTACCCCTCAGCAATTGGTGGGAAAAGTTTTGCTGTTTCCACTTCATTCAATTGATAAACCTCTCCTATTTCGGGTGCATCTTCTCGTCTCTTCAATGCCCGCTTTTCCATCTCTTGTAACTTTACAGGATCGGTATGTATACTTATTGCTCCAACTTTTTTATATCCTGTATCCGTTTCACCGTCTTCCTCTAATAATTGAATTAGGTGGTTAAAATATGCTGCACCATTCTTTGCAAGTGTATACCAAGTTTTATTACGTCTTTGAGATAACCAAGGGCAAATAATACCTGCTGCCGCATCGGTAGCTTGACCTTTAAAGTTACCATCGACTAACGTTACATTTGAACCCATTCTGGCAAGGTGATAAGCTGTAGACGCCCCAAGCACCCCTGCACCAATTACAATGACTTCATTCATAATAAAAACCTCTTTTTCTTCTTTTAATATTTATTTTAACCTAAATCTTACTTCATTGTTTTCATAAATCCAAAATTGCATGCTCTGATTATTAATACAATTTTTTGTAAAATAATGAAAAAATTCACTTAATATCCGATATAGATATTAAAGTATAGTAAAAATCTCATGATCTTCAAACATTTTATACGTTACTGTTTTATATCAAAATTAGAAAATAACAAATCTAACTCGATATGGGGTGTCTTTTCTTGAAGGTATTTTTTAATTTAAAAAGTATCAAAACGAAATTATTACTAGGATTTTTTATCGTTATTTTTCTTGTATTGATACTAACAAGCTACTATTTATACTCTGTGTTTCTAACAAATAAAAATACAAAAGATATTATCGATCAAGAATTAGAGCTAGTTCTTGTGAGTAATCAATTAGCCTATAATGTATCTGAACGGTTAGCTTTAGTACGAGGTTATATATTATTTGATGATATTGAATATCGAAAACAATTTAATACACTGACAGGGCAAAGTAAAGAACTTGAAAAGCAAATACTTCAACTTGATCATTCTGAAGAAGTGAAACATTTATTAAAATTAAGCCAAGAATGGGAAGAGATAATTGTTAATGATGTATTTGCACGTATTTCGGCACAAAATCGTGAAACTGCATTAGAAATATTAGCAGAAAAAGTTGAACCATTGTCCGATGAGTTGACAACCAGTTTTAAACAACTTTCAACAGAACAAGAAAAGTCAATTTACAAAAAAGGACAAGGAATTATTAAACATGGACAATTTATGACGCTACTAAGCTTTAGTATTTCATTGATTGTCATTGTTTGTTCATTTTTCATTTCAATCTTCTTGGCAAGACATATTACAAAAGCTATCCGTAAAGTAATGAAGAGAATGAAAGCAATCGCAAGTGGTGACTTAAGTGCCCAACCAATTGAGACAAGATTAAAGGATGAAACAGGACAATTAATTACTGCAACAAACGATATGATGCTTCAAATGCGCAGTTTGCTCATGAATATTAAAACGGTTTTAGAGATCGTAACTATACAAAGCGGAAACTTAACACAATCAGCAAACGAAGTAAAAATGGGATCTGAACAAACCTCCACTACGATGCAAGAACTAGCTAGTGGTGCTGAAGAACAAGCCACTCGCACACAAGAACTGGAAACGATGATGAATAATTTTTATACGAAAGTCATGGAGGCGTACCAAAACGGAGAACAAATTGAACATGCATCAATGAAAGTACATGAAATAACGAATGAAGGTAAGCAATATATCTCATTATCTGCTAACCAAATGGAAAATATTAATGGAATAGTTAAGCAATCTGTTCAAAAAATACAAGCCCTAGATATCGAGTCACAAAAAATTTCTAAATTAGTGTCGGTCATTAAAGAAATTGCTGAACAAACAAATTTATTAGCATTAAATGCCGCCATTGAAGCAGCAAGGGCTGGGGAACACGGAAAAGGTTTCGCTGTTGTTGCTGAAGAGGTAAGAAAACTTGCGGAAGGAGTTTCTGCATCCGTTAAAGACATTACTTCAATTGTAAAAAATATTCAAACCGAGGTCGGAAATGTCACCGCTACTTTACAACTCGGCTATAAAGAAGTGGAACAAGGTAATGTACAAATGAAAATGACACAAGAGAAATTCTCTGACATTAATGATTCAATTAATGTTACGGTGAAAAACATAAAATCAATTACAGGACATTTACTAGAAATTGTAGAAGAAAGCGGTGAAATTCAAAAATCTATTGAAGGCATTTCTGCAATATCTGAAGAGGCTGCTGCAGGGATTGAACAAACATCAGCAGCATCTCAACAAACAACAAGTTCTATGGAAGTTGTTACTGAAAGTGCAAATGAATTATCTAAACTAGCAGATAAATTGAATCACTTAATTCAAAAGTTTAAGTTATAGTCATGCCTTTTTCTAAAAAACTAATTATGCAAAGTTTATGGCCTCGTCACTCTACTGACGAGGCCTTCGATTCTATACAAACTGTTCCTCTTCTGTTGATCCTTTCAATGCAACAGTAGATGCTGTTCCACCGGATACGATTGTCGCTACTTCATCGAAATAACCTGTTCCAACCTCACGTTGATGTCTAGTCGCTGTATATCCTCTAGACTCACTCGCAAATTCTTCTTGTTGGAAATCAGCATAAGCAGCCATACCGCGATCACGATAATCGTAAGCTAATTCAAACATGCTATGGTTGAGCGTGTGGAATCCTGCTAGTGTAACAAATTGGAACTTGTAACCCATTTTACCAAGTTCTTTTTGGAAATCAGCGATCGTTTTGTCATCTAATTTCCGTTTCCAGTTAAAGGACGGTGAGCAGTTATAAGCTAATAGTTTACCAGGATATTTTTCATGGATGGCTTCAGCAAACCGTCTTGCTTCTTCTAAGTTTGGTTCAGATGTCTCGCACCAAACCATATCAGCATACGGTGCATAAGCAAGTCCTCTAGCAATCGCTTGATCTAATCCTGCTTTCACATAATAGAAACCTTCAGCTGAACGCTCACCCGTTAAAAACTGATGATCATAAGGATCTACATCACTTTGAAGTAGTTGAGCAGCATTGGCATCTGTTCTTGCAATTAATACCGTAGGAACTCCCATTACATCACTAGCTAGGCGGGCAGAAATTAGATTACGTACGGCATGTTGGGTCGGCAGTAATACTTTACCACCTAAATGACCACACTTTTTCTCAGATGATAATTGGTCTTCGAAGTGAACACCTGCAGCACCCGCTTCTATCATTTGCTTCATTAATTCGAAAACATTAAGTGCTCCACCAAATCCAGCCTCAGCATCGGCAACAATCGGAGCGAACCAATCAAAACCTTCACGTCCCTCCACGCTATCAATTTGATCAGCCCGTTGTAATGCTTGATTAATACGTTTAACAACATGTGGTACACTATTAGCTGGATATAAACTTTGGTCTGGATACATATGACCTGAAAGGTTAGCATCAGCTGCTACTTGCCAACCACTCAAATAAATCGCTTTTAACCCTGCTTTTACCTGTTGCACTGCTTGGTTTCCAGTTAATGCACCAAGCGCATTAATAAAATCTTCCTCATTAACAAGCTTCCATAATTTCTCTGCTCCTTTTTTTGCTAACGTATGCTCCACCAAAACGGAACCACGAAGTTTTACAACATCAGAAGCAGAATATGGACGTGTAATTCCTTTCCAACGCTCCCCTTTCCATTGTTCTTCTAATTGTCTAATTTGTTCTTCCTTTGACATTGTCATTGTAGTTTCCTCCCTCTTTTTCTATCTATAATTAATTTAATTTTTCATAGCCAGGTAATGTTAAAAATTCAGTAAACTCATCTTGTTCAATTAATTCTCTAAACAGCTCAGTTGCTTCTTCAAATCTTCCATTGACATAACGTTCATTCCCAATATGAACTTTAATTTTCTCCAGCTCTTCTTCAATTAATTGATTGACCAATTCAAGAGTTACTTTTCTTCCATCATTTAAAACTCCCTTTGGATGACGAATCCATTGCCACACCTGTGCACGTGAAATTTCTGCGGTTGCAGCATCCTCCATCAAATTGAAAAGCGGTACCGCACCTCTTCCACCTAGCCACGCCTCAATATATTGAATACCAACACTAATATTAATTCGTAATCCCTCTTCGGTTATTTCCCCATCTGGCACTTCTAACAATTGTTCAGCTGTTACTTCAATATCATTTCGTTTGCGCTCGATTTGGTTTGATTTTGGCATATGTTCGTTAAATACATTCAGCACAGTTGGAACAAGTCCTGGGTGAGCTACCCAACTTCCATCAAAACCATCTTTTACTTCACGTTCTTTATCTTTCTTTACCTTTTCAAAAGCAATTTGATTGGCTTTCTCATCGTTTTTTACAGGAATTTGCGCCGCCATGCCGCCAATTGCAGGCGCATTACGTTTATGACAAACTTTAACAACATATAAACAATAAGCTCGCATAAATGGAACTTCCATTGTGACAAGGGCGCGATCTGGCAATATAAAATCTTGATGATTTTTAAACTTTTTAATTGTGCTAAAAATATAATCCCAACGCCCACAATTTAAACCTGCACTATGTTCTTTTAATTCATATAAAATTTCATCTGCTTCAAATGCGGCTGTAATGGTTTCAATTAGTACAGTTGCTTTTATCGTTCCCTGAGGAATCCCTAACTCATTTTGTGCAAATATAAATACATCGTTCCAGAGACGAGCTTCCTCAGCACTTTCTAGTTTTGGTAAATAGAAGTACGGACCTGACCCTTTTTCAATGAGTGTTTTTGCATTGTGGAAAAAGAATAAACCGAAGTCAAATAAACTTCCTGAGATCGGTTCACCGTCCACGATGAAATGTCGTTCAATCAAATGCCATCCTCTTGGACGAACAATGAGTACAGCCCTTTCTTTATTTAATTGATAAAATTTGCCGGATGGTGCAGTATAAGTTAATGTGCCCCGAATCGCATCTCGCAGATTAATTTGACCTTGAATATTATTTTTGTACGTAGGCGAATTGGCATCCTCAAAATCAGCCATAAACATTTTGGCACCAGAATTAAACGCATTGATCACCATTTTCGGGTCACTTGCAGGACCAGTAATTTCAACCCGACGATCTTGTAAATCTTTTGGCAACGGTGCAATTGTCCATTTTCCTTCACGAATAGATTTTGTCTCTTCTAAAAACGTTGGAGTTTTCCCTCGATCAAACTCCCTCTGCCTTTCTTCTCTCAAACGTAAAATTTCTTTTCTTCTTTTTTCAAATTTGTTATGGAGTCTTACAAGAAATTGTGCTGCTTCCTCTGTTAATATTTCTGACTTTTCATACTGGAGCCGAACTTGCAACCTTTCCATTTCTACACCTCTTTTATTTGTTATCTTTAAAATTTTATAGTTAATCTAAATGATGCGTTACAAACAAAGTCTTGAAAACCATTAATCTATTATTCCTGATCCATTACATCGAGGACATTCAACGATCCCCTCACCATGACAATGATCGCAATGATGTGGATGGGCAGAATTACATGTGCAAGTGATTTCACCATTTCCATTGCATGCTTGACAATTCATCTTAGGATCCCTCCCTGTTTTAAAACAGATATCATTTTCTTGTTATCTATTATATAACACATCTCCGCTTTTTGTTCAACACATTTTTCTGAATTTTTCATCGACATTTTTCTACATCTCCTTCTTTTGTTACTCCAATAAAGCAGGGAACAGGGTTGTGATTATTCATTCCCGATATAAATACATTGGGATTTTACATTTGAAAAAATTTCTCAATAAAAAAAGGATAGATGGAACATTCATGTTCCTCTATCCTTTCAGACTGTCGACAAACCCCAACTCAAATGCTTCATTTGAGTTGGGATTTGTCTTTTTTTGCTCATCATTTTCTAAGATTCTTATCTTATTTAGGCTGGACATGGTCTTTTCCATGTC
>NZ_JAOUSE010000005.1:0-122101 GCF_025660415.1 Pallidibacillus thermolactis | reverse complement strand
ATTTTCTTTTATAAATCCTTTTATAATCGTTTCAATTTCCTTTGTTAAGACCCTCTTATTACTAACTCTTTTTTTATACGTAGGAGGTTTTAGAATATCCTCTGCAATCGGAAGATTGCGAGTATCTTTTTGTCTACTAGCCTCATATTCTTTTATATATTTACTTACAGTATTTCGGGATTTATTTGTCCTTTTAGCAATTTTCCTTTGACTTGTCCCCTCCAAATATAATTTTATTATTGTTTGCTTTACACTCAGGTTGATCACTCCAGTTTTCCCCCTAATAATTATTAGGGTTATTTTCCTATAGAGTGGCTCAGTTTTCAATTGCTATTGTGGCTCACTTTTAAGTTACCATATACACACGGATTTGATATTCCACTGGCTTTTTATATGTAACAAATGAAGCAAGTGTTAAAGCTAATATGCAAAAGCATGAACAAAGTATAAATAACCAAAAATAAGATATTTGATCTATTAGTAAAAGACCAAGGGATGGACCAACAGCTAAGGCAATATTTCCGGAAAGGCCAAAATATCCAATTCCTTCCCCCCTCCGAGAAGCAGGTATAATATCAGTAACAATGGTTCCTGATGCTGTCGTTGAAAGCCCCCATCCTACTCCTTGTATGATTCTCATAATAAATAGAAAAAGGATACTTGTCGTAACGCTGTAGGATCCAAGAGAAAAGATAAAAATAACTAACCCCGTCAAAAATACAAATCGTCTGCCTTTTGTTTCTAACGCATGACCAGCAAATGGACGAATCAATAAGGCAGAAAATGTAAAAACTCCAATAATAAAACCAATAAATTGTTCATTACCACCTAAATGAGTAACAAACAAAGGAATGGTTGGTAGCGTAATTTGAAAGGCTAAAAATATGAACAAATTAGCAATACATATAAGAATAAAGTCCTTTGTCCATATTTTCTCCTTTATGACATGTAGCTGATTTTCCCTAGAAATTTCTATTTTCGTCATTGGAATCCTTCCTTTTAATATGCGTTTTTATCATAAAATATATATAAATAAGTTTTTTGTTCTGTTTTCTTGAAAATTCTAAATTTATTTCATACATTACTAGGAAACCCTTTCATATGCAAGATATTGGCTCTAAAAAGACTATGGTTTTTCGCAAATAAACACCTGCCTAAAAAGACAGGTGTAATAAACAAATCAAACTGTTATGCATACGCTTCTTCTTTTTCATTACTGAAGAATTTTTTCATTGCATGAAATACATCTTGTTTTTGCCGTAATACATAATAACGAAATCGTTCATCATCGATATTCCGATAAGCTGACATTAATGTACTATGACGATTATATTGATTCACTTCTCCATAACAAAACATATTCGATATGTCCATTAATTCATTGACAAGTTTCACACATCTTGGATTATCTGATGTTAAATTGTCCCCATCAGAGAAATGGAAGGGATAGATATTATACTGACTTGGGGAATATTTTTGGTCAATTAATTCAATCGCTTTTCGATAAGCAGAGGAACAAATGGTTCCACCACTTTCTCCTTTAGAAAAGAATTCTTCTTCTGTTACAACCTTCGCTTCTGTATGATGTGCAATAAATTCAATTTCAACTTTTTCATACTTTGTTCGAAGGAATCGAGTCATCCAGAAGAAAAAGCTTCTTGCCATGTATTTTTCCCATATTCCCATTGATCCACTTGTATCCATCATTGCAAGAACAACCGCTTTTGACTCATAGCGAACCTTTTCATTCCAAGTTTTAAATTTCAAATCTTCTGGGTAAATGGGATGAAAACTCGGATTGCCTTTTAAAGCATTCCGTTTAAATGCAGATATTAACGTTTTCTTTTTATCAATATTACCCATTAAGCCCGTTTTACGAATATCATTAAATTCTATATCTTCTACAATTAACTCATGATCGTCTTTCTTTTGGAGGTTCGGTAATTCCAGCTCTTTAAAGAAAGCTTCTTCCAACTCTGCTAACGATACTTCTGCTTCATAATAATCCTCACCTGGTTGATCTCCTGCTCCATGCCCTTGACCTGCACCAGGCTGAGCAGATCCATCTCGTGCAACGACATCGCCAACTTGACTGTCCCCATCACCTTGGCCAACATGTTTATTTTTATCATAATTATAACGAATTTTATATTCATCTAATGAACGAATGGGAATTTTAACAACCTTTTTACCATCAGATAAAATAATATTCTCTTCGGATATTAAATCTGGTAAATTTTTCTTAATGGCCTCTTGCACTTTTTCTTTATGCCTTTGCTGGTCTTCATGGCCTTTTCGATGGAGGGACCAATCCTCTTGAGATATTGTAAACTGATGTTTATTCATTCCATTCACTTTTATTCCCTCCTTTATTTTCCTTGTCACGTTTTTCAATTCGCCGCATACGATATACTGTGTGTCTACTACACAAGACATTAACATTCACATTTAAGTAATGGAAATTAATAAAGATGAACATTCATATTGACGATTGTTAAATTTAATTACATAGGACAACCTAGACATATAGACAATAACATCGACTCAACTTCACATATTTTTCGTATATTCTAGTTGCAATTTTTTACTAGGGAAGATAGTAGCTTTTCTGTATTACTTTATACTATGCAGCTAAAGTGTAAAAATTTACTGTAAGTATCTTATTATATAAAAAAGACTCGCCACTTGGCGACTTCACTAGAACAAATGACTACGTTTTTGTTTTTTACGGAGAAAAAAATAGCCGATGATTTTCATCGGCTATTATATTTTAACCTCCAAATTTCTAAAGAGTTTCGGAATTTCCAATTAAATACTACCGATTCAAAAGACTACCGACATACCGTAGCAATTCATTAGCTGATGTAGAATTATATCCATATTCATCAATGAGACGGGCAACAACCTCATTAATTTTCTTTAGTTGCTGTTCATCAGGTGTCTTTGTCGATGTTGTAATTTTGACTACATCCTTTAAATCAGCAAATAATTTTTTCTGGATCGCTTCTCGTAAACGACCATGAGAATTATAGTCAAATCGTTTTCCTTTGCGAGCATAAGCGGAGATTCGAATTAAGATTTCTTCACGGAATGCTTTCTTTGCATTTTCTGAAATACCAATTTGTTCTTCAATGGAACGCATTAATTTTTCATCAGGATTAATTTCCTCGCCAGTTAAAGGATCTCTTAATTTAGTTTTATTACAGTATGCCTCAACATTATCTAAGTAGTTATCCATTAAAGTTTTAGCAGATTCTTCATAAGAGTAAACGAATGCCTTTTGAACTTCCTTTTTAGCAATTTCATCATATTCTTTACGAGCTAAACTTATAAAGTTTAAATATTTTTCTTTCAATTCATCGGTAATAGATGGATGTTGGTCAAGACCGTCTTTTAAGGAACGAAGGACATCTAATGCGTTTATACTATTTACCCCTTTTCGAATGATTGTTGATGAGATTCGGTTTATGACATACCGCGGGTCAATACCGCTCATACCTTCATCTGGATATTCCTTTTTCAACTCATCGACATCCATCTGACTGAACCCTTCGACAATTTGGCCATCATATAGACGCATCTTTTTAATTAAATCCACGTCGCTACGTTTCGGTTCTTTCAACCTAGTTAAAATCGTAAACATTGCGGCGATCTTCAATGTATGAGGAGCAATGTGTACATCTGCAACATCGCTTTCTCGGATCATTTTCTCATAAATTTTTTCTTCCTCTGAAACTTTTAAATTATAAGGAATCGGCATGACAATAATTCGGGAATGAAGAGCTTCATTTTTCTTATTCGAGATAAAAGAGCGGTATTCAGTTTCGTTAGTATGGGCAACAATCAGTTCATCTGCTGAAATTAGCGCAAAGCGACCAGCTTTAAAATTTCCTTCTTGCGTTAACGAAAGTAAATGCCATAAAAATTTCTCATCAAGCTTCAACATCTCTTGGAACTCCATCATGCCACGATTTGCTTTATTTAATTCACCATCAAACCGATAAGCCCTGGGATCAGACTCAGAACCGTATTGCGCAATTGTGGAAAAGTCTATACTACCTGTCAAATCAGCAATATCTTGTGATTTTGGATCTGATGGACTAAAGGTTCCAATGCCGACACGTCGATCTTCAGAGAAAAAGATCCTTTCTACTAATACATCTTCAATGCGACCGTTATATTCTTCCTCTAAACGCATCATATTTAGCGGAGATAAATTCCCTTCAATCCGAATTCCATACTCTTTGTAAAAATCTTCCCTTAAATGATTTGGAATAAGATGAAGGGGGTCTTCATGCATCGGACATCCTTTTATCGCATATACCGCTCCTCGCTCAGTTCTTGTATAATGCTCTAGTCCACGCTTCAACAAAGTAACTAATGTTGATTTACCACCGCTTACCGGTCCCATTAACAACAGAATTCTCTTCCGAACATCGAGTTTTTTCGCTGCTGGATGGAAATATTCTTCAACTAAACGTTCTAATGCTTCCTCTAATCCAAATAATTCATGACTAAAAAATTTATATTTCTTACCGGTTTCTGTTTCTTCAATTCCAGCATCCTTAATCATATTATAAATGCGTGAATGTGCAGATTGAGCAATCCAAGGTTTTTCTTTTAACAACTCTAAATAATCCGCAAAAGTACCTTCCCACTTTAACTTTTCCTCTTCTTCGCGGTACCGAGCTACTTTATCTAAAATTCCCATAAAGAACCTCCTCTTTTCAATTCATATAGGCCACCGAATCTTTCCAAATCCACCTTTACCCTTAGCATCAATACAGTTATAAAAAAGTTCTGCTAAGAGCTTTTCTTAACTAAACTTATATGAACATGCATGGCAAAAAATGATTAATCTGCAATAAAAATTATTTGTATAAAATCAATATATTGAATTTTCGCTAGAAATAGAATATAAAAAATGTTATATTGTAACTATAAATAAGAACTCAAATTGTTTTACCTAATACTAATGCAGTGGGTTTGAGTGATTTTATGCCTTTTCTACAAACAAGCATGAATGAAAAAAGGAGGAAAAAAATTGAAGACATTTTTTATAATTGTTGTTGCATTAGCCTTTTTAACCGCTATTTTTACTGCAGGTTATGAAGATAAACCAAAGGATTTAAATGAAATAAAATAATTAAGAAACTCTTGTTTATTTACGTAAAGAGGCATAGTTTAAAAAAGGGAAATACATAAAATAAAAGAGACTTTCCAAGACAGTCCTCATTCGAACGATCGGAAAGTCCAATTGATTGAACGCATTTTATGCGTTTTTTTTATTGTTTATTTAAACCTTGTTTTTTCACAAAATCTTTCATATACATCCGACTTTGTTTTTCAAACGTTTTAGCAACTTGACTTGTCCATGTATCATTTCGTTTACCATTTGTACGTTTAATATAATAATCTTGAACAATTTTATTAAAGTCTTCTAATTGATTGATATATTTAGATTCATTTTGAGGATAACGATTTTCACTATAAATATGCTCTATTGGTAAACGTGGTTTTTGTTGATTGATTTTCTTTGGATAACCTACAACCATGCCGAATAAAGGTACAACTCGTTCAGGAATATGTAAAGTCTTACATACTGCAGGTAGGTTGTTTCGAAGACCACCGATATAACATATACCAAGCCCCATAGATTCCGCTGCTAAAGCTGCATTTTGCGCAGCAATGGTTGCGTCAATCACACCAACCATAAATTTTTCTGTGCTTTCTACAGAAGGCAAAACATCAGCTTGTTCCATTTGACCAATCACTTCATGACGATGTAGGTCCGCACAAAACACAAATAAATGTCCACAATCAGCTACATACATTTGATTTCCTGCAATTTCTGCCAACTGTTTCTTTTTTTCATCATCCGTCACGCCAATGATAGAATAAGCTTGTACATAACTTGATGTTGATCCAGCTTGAGCACAACGAACAATTGTTTCAATTTGTTCTTTAGATAATTCACGGTCTTCAAATGATCTAACCGAACGGTGCGCTAAAATTGTTTCAATGACCGGATTCATGTCCTCCCCTCCTCGCTATTTCAGTATAATTTTAGTTAAACAAAGGTTAATTTAAAATGCAAGGAGAAAAACTTTAGCTATTTTATAAACATTTCTGCTGCATTCTCACCAAATTTAACATATGATTGTTACGTTTAACGGTAAACAAAGTGCATAAAAAAAGAACTGCAGATTCATTGCAGTTCACAGCATCCTTATTTATCCGAATAACCAACTTTTAAATTGGCAAAGTTTTGTTGTCGCATTGCTTCATAAACTAAAATTGCAGCCGTATTCGATAAATTTAAAGACCGAACATTAGTAGTCATCGGAATACGGAGACAACGATCCTTATTTGCTTCTAATAAATCTTGTGGAAGACCGGAAGATTCTCTACCAAACCAAAAGTAATAATCTTTATTTATATCACTATAATCAAAGTCGGAATATGCCTTTTCACCAAATGTTTCGATATAATACATTTCTCCTTCATTTTTCTCAAAAAACTCATCAACAGAGTCATAATAAGTAATCTTTACAAAAGGCCAATAATCAAGACCTGCACGTTTTAAATATTTATCATCAGTCGAAAAACCTAGAGGACGAATTAAGTGTAGGTGCGCATCGGTCGCCGCACATGTTCTTGCAATATTACCGGTATTAGCTGGAATTTCTGGTTGATATAAAACAACATGAATTGCCACGATGTTATCACCTCTATATTTTAATAGTCATCAATAATTGTATAAAATTTATATTGAATATTTGGGGTATAGGCAGAGGAATCCTCATATGCCCAGTATCGCATCCGACTATTGTACGTATGGGCGTTGACTAACGGATAACCGTATGCATCTTTGCCAGTCACAATCGTATTATGATTGAACCTGCCATCACCTTCAAAGTCATAACAAATAACATCACCTAGTTGTAACTCGCGAGGATCTTCTACTTCTTTTGCTCTTAATCCTGTTTTAGATGTTCCTAAATACAAATTTAATGCATGTGCAACAGACCAACTATAACTCCAATTATTATTATTATACCACCATCCACTGTTTCTGTTCGGAAAACCTCGCATTGGTGCTCCCCCAGCATGCAAACATTGAGAAATATAATTTGTACAATCATCGGTAAATTTCTTGTAAGCAGGATTGTAATCATTCCACCAACGTTCAGCATATTGAACGGCTTTTCTTCGATCATAACGATAAGGTGTCCTTGTTTCCATATCCCTCGATTCATCGGTGACAAGTTCTAGATCAGGCGATTGAGAGTGAAGGTTGTCAGTCACTTCATCATCTGAAATAAGTGAATTTTTATAAAATGAGGCTTTTCTTTTTTCAACTTCTTCTTCGATATAGAAACGTTTATGTTGTTTAATTAAATATTGAAAGTGTGCTTGATAATATATATCAGAGTAATCTTCTCTCTCCACCTGCTCAATAATTTTACCAGTCGCTTTTGCTTTAATGATTTCAGCATCCCGACTCAATAAACTCGCTTTTTTTCTTTTCATTTTTTCAGAAAGCTCAACATCGTTTCGAACACATTGTTGTACTTTACTTTCTAAAATTTCTTTAATTTGACGATCCATATAGCACAACACCCCTTTTTATTATTTGTATGTTAAGAAAAAAGGGGTGTGAACATGGCCAAATTTGAATTGCTTAATCAGCTAAAGCATGTTCAATTTCATTTAATACATCTTTATCTTTTTCTTTTTTACGCGCACTACGTAAAACTTGCCTTGCCTTTTCAGTACCTATTTTCCCAAGAGCCCAAGCGGCTGTTCCACGAATAACCGGGCGCGGATCGTCCTTTAATACCTTTTGTAAATCATCAATTGCTGATTCTTCTTTAAAATGACCAAGTGCGATAATGGCATTGCGCTGGATTGGTTTTTTCCCACGCCATGCACCGGCTGTTCTACCAAATTTTTCTTTAAACTCACGATTACTAATCGATAGTAATGGTGTTAATAAAGGCTTAGCAATCTCAGGTTCCGGTTCTAATTCTTCATGGAAATGAAAATCTACTCCTTTATTATATGGACATACGATTTGACATGTATCACAACCGTACAAACGATTTCCGATAATGGAACGATACTGTTCTGGTAAAAAATCCTTGGTTTGTGTTAAATAAGAAATGCATATTTTTGCATTTATTTGTCCTCCTTGAACCAGTGCCCCAGTTGGGCAAGCTTTCAAACATTTGTTACAGTCACCACATAAGTCTTCAATCGGTTGATCTGGTTCAAAAGGAATATTTGTAATCATTTCCCCAAGATAAACAAAGGAACCAAATTCTGGAGTAATGATGGCACAGTTTTTGCCGCTCCAACCAATCCCCGCTCGTTCAGCAACGGCTCGATCGGAAAGTTCACCCGTATCAACCATTGACTTTAGCCGAGCTTCTGGATATTTTGATTTTATAAATTCTTCAAGTTTTTGTAGTCGTTCTCTTAAAACTGTATGGTAATCTTCACCCCAAGAAGCTCTTGCAAATAAGCCACGACGAGCTCCTTTTTTCCCTTTACGCTTTTCTTTCATCCGAGTTGGGTAGGCAACCGCGATCGAAATAATTGAAGCAGCACCATCAAGAAGGAGAGCAGGATTTGTTCTTTTTTCAATGTCAGACTCTTCAAAACCAGATTGATAGTTCAATTCTTGTTGTTTGATTAAACGCATTTTTAATGTTGTAAACGGATCAGCAGTCGTAAATCCGATTTTATCGATACCAATTTCCTTACTATATTCAATGATTGCTTGTTTTAATTGGTCAAAATTCACAATGACTGCCCTCCTCTTATCCCTGTTCTTCCTTTATTAAAATATATCCAAGATCAAAAACTACATACGTAAATGTGAGAAGTCTAATTTGTTTTATTTTTGTGTGCACACTTATATTACCGATCAGTTCCATCTAATGATGCCATAAAGATCTTCAATAAATGAATTTTAACATACATAGAAAAACGCAATACTTCGTTCTCCTAGAAACGAAATACTGCGTTGGCTAGTATGTATGGAGCGGGTGATGAGAATCGAACTCACGACAACAGCTTGGAAGGCTGTGGTTTTACCACTAAACTACACCCGCATATTTAATTATGAACATAAGAATAGCCTGGATTTGTTAATGAGCAGCCTTACATACCTCTTCCTCTACATGTATAATCAATGAAGTTGGATGCGTCGAGGCAACTCGTCGTTTACTCAGCGAAGTTTCGCTCGTGGCTATGGTTTTACCACTAAACTACACCCGCAAGTAATTATTTACACACATGAAAAATTTTTAACAGAGTTTAATATATCACAAAGATTCTTGATTGTCTACCTGAATTTAAAATATTAAACCTCAAAATTTAAAATTGTATTAACAAACACTCATAATTTGTATTTGATATACATAAAACTGTAATTGTGTTAATATTTTCAACAGTATTAGTAGCTTCCATCATACTTGTTCTTTTTTGATTAGCCGTTATATTGCTAATAAATGTGACCATAAAACCTATTATTTCAAGTTCTGAAGAAGGAGAGTCGATCAAAAAGTGAAATGTCACGTTTGTGGAAGTGAACATGAAGCGGGAAAGTTTTGTACAAAATGTGGAAATCCATTACAACGGGAAGAAGTGGCTGCTACACACCCAGCTAATTCTCATCAACAATCACCATCAGAACAAAGTCATAATCAACATCCATATCATCTGAACCAACAAAATGTTCAACAACCTTATGGTGAGACGTACTACCAATATCAAGATCACCCTAATGGGTATTATGTTAAGGAAAGAAAAAAGATACAATATTTTAGTTTTTTTGCAAACTCATTAAAAAATCCTGTTGAATATGCTAGTAAAGTGAATGGAAACTACTGGATTAATGGTTTAATCACACTTATTCTATCTATCATGATTTTCTCATTAAGTATCGCCAACTATTTTAGCAGAATTATGGAAATATCAGGACTTCGTTTTTTTGGAGCCGACAAAGTTCTTGGCCTTTCATTTTGGAATGTCTTCTTTAAAGGTTTATTATATTTGGGCATTTTTTCTGTACTTGTCCTTATTGTTATATTTAGTATTGTTAAACTTATAAACCATGCCGATATTCGCTTTCAAGATGTTCTCGTCCGTGCAGGATCTTATGCTACAATTCCTACCCTATTATTTATTATTTTCTTTTTCGTCACATTTTTAGACTCACCAAACATTATCTTTTTCATAACAACAATGATTCAAGGCATCTTTATCTTATCAATTTCACTCACTATTTTAAGCTTCAAAACAAATTCTAAAATTGATATTTTCTATAGCATGTTCATTGCAATAGCAATTTTTGCTATCATTCAAATCATTGGTTTTAATACGATATTAGAAGGGATAATCAATAGGCTGATCAATGGGTATGACTTTTTCAACTTTTAATCATAGAAGGGGCCCAAAACTTATTGGCCCCTCTTTTTTAAAACTTAAAACCGTTCAACAACTAATGCAAGCGTACGCGTCATAACACCCGTTGCTCCAGAAGGACCTAAATCATGCTTCGTTTCTATCGTTGAAGTTCCGGCTATGTCTAAATGTACCCACGGAGTGTCTTCGGCAAATTCACCAATAAAAGCTCCTCCCATAATTGCATGACCTTCACTGGATGGTGATGGTGAATTATCAAGATCAGCTACTTTACTGCTTCGTACCCTTTCCTTATCTTTTTCTGTAATTGGCAAACGCCAAATCATCTCTCCCGTTTCAACAGAGGCTTCAAGTACTTTTTCCATTAATTCCTCATTATTTGTCATTGCACCGGTTTTATCCGTACCAAGGGCAACGATGACTCCACCGGTTAATGTCGCTACATCAATTATATAATTTGCTCCTTTTTGTTTAGCGTAAGTAATGGCATCAGCTAAAACAAGTCGACCTTCTGCATCTGTATTTGTAACTTCTATAGTTTTCCCGCTTAATGTTGTAATGACATCGTCTGGTTTGAATGCTTTACTTCCAACCATATTATCGGTAGATGGGATTACCGCCATTACATTTTGTTCAGGTTTTAATTCACCGATAATTTCCATAGCACCTAAAACAGCAGCTGCTCCACCCATATCTGTGCTCATGCCTACCATTCCGGCTTTCGGTTTTAATGAATATCCACCGGTATCATATGTAATTCCTTTACCAACTAAACCAATGACATCTTTCCATTCGGGTTTACCTTTGTACTTTAATACAATGAGTTTCGGTGGGTTGTCTGACCCTTGATTAACAGCTAAAATTGCACCCATACCTAAATTAATCATATCTTCTTTCTCTAAAATCTCGACATCAAAGCCATATTTATCTGCTAAACCTTTCGCATAGTTTGCAAGGTCAGATGCTGTTAATTTGTTACTCGGTGTATTCACTAGCGTCCTTGCTGAATTTGTAGCACGGCCATAAATATAACCAATATTTAAGCCTTCTTCAACTGCTACACACTCTTTTTCCGTTATAATAGTTAAGTTCTCTAACCGTTTTTTCTCCGATTCTTCCTTTTGTTTATACCCTTCAAAAGAATATAAAGCTAGGGAATAAGCCTCACCCAAAAGTTCTGAAATGTCATCTCTTTGAACTTTTTCAAAAAGAAAGGAGTCAAGGTATACGGAAGCCGATGAAACTTGATAATTTTGTATCTTTTGAAAAACTTTCCCAAAAGTTTCTCGCAATTGATCCTGTGTTAGTTTTTCCTTTTCTCCTAATCCGACGAACAATAATCGTTTAGGTCCTATCAATCCTAATGTATGAACAACAGAAATGGCTTTTCTTTTTGTAGATATATCCCCAGATTTTACTAATTCTACTAGTTGCTCTTGTAGTAATTGATCACTCTCATGTAACCATGGACCAAACTTATCCTCTTCATCAAACACCCCCAGGACAACAAATTCTTCTTTTTTATAAATATCAAATTCATTGGTTACTGAAAACATTGAACCCCCCCTCTTCCATTATAATAGAAGCTACCATAAAACACACAATCTTGTTCATTGTTAAAATAAAAAGTCCTTGATATTTTACTCAAGGACAATAATAGGGATTGTTTATTTTTTTACTTTTGACGTATATTGATTTCTAAAAACTTGCATTGTTTCCATTTGATTAAGGCTTTCTAATTCTTCACTTGTAATATTTCCGTCACCCATTTTAACTACGTAAACATCAACAGTTCGTTTCCCCCACTCATTATAAACATCTTCCACAGTTTCAAAATACAAATCAATTTTATTTCCTTTAATAGCTGAACCCGTATCTGCTACAACACCAAAACCATAATCAGGTATAAATAATATCGTCCCAATGGGAAACACATTAATATCCGCGGCAATGGTTGAAAATAAATCTCGCTTCACTTGTATACCTGAGTATGTAATTCCATAAGAAGGATCACCAGGATTTTTACCAGTTGATTCAAATCCTGCTGTATAACCTGTTGCAACCACTGTTTTCCTCGGATATGCTTTTTCCCAATCAAAAGCATCTTCTAGTTTCGGAACCCTACCTTGGATTTCTTCACTTGATGAAATTTTCGTTGTTTCTTTTTCTTTTATTTTTAAAGATTTATACCCAATTTCCAATGATTTATACGAATGTAGTGAATTGGCAATTTTTCCTGTACGATTTGTAGTCCCCTTTAATTCGGGCTTTCCTCCACTGATTCCTTGTGCATGCACACCTGTTACCGTTTGATAAGTAACAAATAAAGCAATGGTAAATAAGATAATCATGACAATACGTTTTGTCCAAGTTTTGATTGTTGCCATATTTTCACTCCTCCCGATTCTATTACTTTCCCAATTAAGGAAAAATTATTCATCGGAAGGAGTAATTTTTGTAAAATATAGAATTTTCTATATTAAAAATATAATGCTCTTTTTACTATGATTTAGCTAGTTTAGATTTTAAAACATTCTATATCCTTTTTTTCGTAAAGTCTTCATCGTAAAACCAGCAGCAATTGTCCCTAATAATCCACTAAATAAGATAATAATATCAGCAACAGCCAATGTTGTAAGATCTGTCCATAGACGTTGGAAAGATTTTCCCGTAGAGTGAACATAATCGAGTAATTGTATTTTATTTACAATAAACAATACGACGATCGGATAAATAAATGCCATAAACCAAGTCATGCGCAGTAACATGTTCAAAATAAAGGCAATACCGAAGAATAATACAAAAAACAAGACAATTGAAATCATTAAATGAATGATCGTAAATTGCATCCCCATCGTCATCCTTTCCAAATCTTTGTAATTATTTTACTAAAATTTTAAATAATAGGTCAATTTTCTAGTCTCATTATATATTGATACTATTAAATTTAAAAAAGAAAACCTATTTTATATTGAATGTTCGGTAGGTTTATTTAAACGAAAAGAAAAAGAAGGGTACTTTATTGTTCCTCTTTTACGTTTAAAATAGAATACTTCTTCAATGTTCAAACGTAGATATTTGATGATATTTATCGAATCCTCTGATTATACACTTTTTCCTATAAAAGGTTTTATGGTAAAATAAGATGATGAATTCAATGGAGGGATCGCTTTGAAAGAAGATACACAAATATATGATATAACAGTAATCGGTGGTGGTCCTACCGGATTATTTACTGCTTTTTACGGTGGTATGCGGAATGCTTCTGTTAAAATTATTGAAAGTCTTCCACAATTGGGTGGTCAATTAGCCACTTTATATCCGGAAAAATATATATATGATGTTGCAGGTTTTCCAAAGGTACGCGCGCGGGATCTTGTTGAAAATTTAAAAGAACAAATTAAATTATTTGAACCAACCATTTGTCTAGAGCAAGCTGTTCAAAAACTAGAAAAATTGGAAGACGGTACAATTAAATTAACTACAGATAAAGAAATCCATTATTCTAAAGCCGTCATTATTACGGCAGGAGTCGGGGCATTCCAACCACGTCGATTAGATTTAGAAAACGCTCGTGAATATGAAGGAAAAAACCTCCACTATTTTGTGGATAATATGCAATATTTTAAAGATAAAAACGTTGTGATTTTCGGTGGTGGTGACTCTGCTGTTGATTGGGCTTTAATGTTGGAACCGATTGCACAAAAGGTAACAATTGTTCATCGCCGCGATAAATTCCGTGCCCACGAACATAGTGTCGAAATGTTAAAACAATCGGATGTGGACATTAAAACACCTTATGTACCAGTTGAACTCATTGGTAATGGAGAAAATATTAAACAAGTAGTCTTACAAACTACCAAAGGAGAAGAAACGGAAACAATTGATGTCGATGAAGTAATCGTGAACTACGGTTTTGTGTCTTCATTAGGACCTATTAAAGAATGGGGCTTAGAAATTGAACGGAATTCGATCGTTGTCAATTCCAAGATGGAAACGAATATCCCAGGCGTTTATGCCGCTGGTGATATTACAACCTACGAAGGAAAAGTAAAGTTAATTGCGACTGGTTTCGGTGAAGCTCCAACAGCGGTCAGCAATGCGAAAGCATACATTGACCCTACTGCACGACTGCAACCTAAACATAGTACTTCATTATTTGAATAGCTTAAAACGGAACAGATATACAAATAAAAGGAACCCTAGAATGTTATACCTTTCTAGGGTTCCTTTTAATCTAATGATTAGCATTCACCTGGTGTTCCTGCCACATTTGCAGTACGGAATGAAGAACCGCAACCACAAGTAGCAATAGCATTTGGATTATCAATCGTAAACCCGCCACCAAGTAAGGATTGTTTATAATCAATTTTTGTTCCTTTTAAAATAGGAGCACTCGTTTTATCTACAACAACTTTAATGCCGTGTTGTTCAAAGACAATATCATCTTCCTGGACCGTTTGATCTAAAGTCATGCCATAAGACAAACCACTACATCCACCGCCATTGACAGCAACACGTAAATAACTATCTGATTCTTCTGCTTGTTTCATCATATCTTTCACTTGAAAGGCTGCAGCCTCTGTCAATTGGAGTACAGCTTCCATCTTCCTTACCTCCTTTTAACCAAAAAATACTCTGGCAATATATTTTTAGTATAAACGTAATATTTATGATATTCAATGGTACTGCCTGAATTAATTTTTTACGCTTGGCAGTACATGCATTATATTGTTATTTTTTTACAATTCAAATATAATGATAATTGGGAATAGATCAGGTTTTCCTTTTTATTAAAATAATATTAGTAAAACGACACATTGTTACTTACAAAACAAAAAGGGGAAGATTCACAAATGAGAAAGCTTGTCATACTGGGGGGCGGCTACGGTGGTATGCGCATTTTACAACGTTTACTACCGAACAAAGTGCCGAAAGATGTTGAAATCTATTTAGTAGATAAAGTTCCTTATCATTGCTTTAAGACGGAATTTTATGCATTAGCGGCAGGAACTGTACCAGATGTGGAAATTCGGCTGACTTTTCCCAATCATTCACCTTTAAAGTTTATCAACGATTGGGTAACTGGAATTGACTTAGATAATCAAAAAGTAGTCCTTAAAGATCATGAAGATCTTTCATACGATGATCTCATTATCGGACTTGGTTGTGAAAACAATTACCATAATGTACCAGGTGCCGATCAATATACATACGGTATTCAATCGATTGAAGCGACAAGAAAGACATATAATGCTTTAAGTAATTTACCAAAAGGCTCAAAGGTCGCTATAATCGGCGCTGGCCTTAGTGGAGTGGAAATTGCCAGTGAACTGTACGAATCAAGACCAGATTTAAATATTAGTTTATTTGACCGCGGAAAAATGGTCCTATCCTCATTATCTGTTAAAATCGGTAACTATGTTCAAAAATGGTTTGAAGAACGAGGAATAACCGTTGTAAACGAATCGAATATTACAAAAGTAGAAGAAGGTATCCTATACAACCATGGTGAACCATTACAATTTGATGCCATTGTTTGGACTGCTGGTATCCGTGCAAATAAAGTAGTCCGAGATTTACCAGTGAAAAAAGATAAAAAAGGATGTGTGTACTTAACTCCATATCATAATATACCTGGTTACGAAAATGTTTACGTAGTCGGTGATTGTGCTCATCTCCCTTATGCACCGACTGCACAACTGGCTGAAGCACAAGGAGATCAAATTGTTAAAGTACTGCAAATGCGTTGGAATAATGAGCCACTACCAAAAACACTTCCAACAATCAAACTGAAAGGTACCCTTGGTTCACTCGGAAAAAAACATGGTTTTGGACTTGTAGCTGATAAGTCGCTGACCGGGAAAGTGCCTCGCTTATTAAAATCCGGTGTCTTATGGATGTATAAAGTCCAAAATAGTTAACACCAAAAGGAGCTAACGATGTTGGCTCCTTTTTATTTTCAATTTTGTTATATGATGAGATTGGAAAAGAAAAATTTTATTCATTTTTTGTGTGATCTATACTTTGATAACCGTATCTTTCTAATTCTTTAAAAATTGTTTTTAAGCGAGGATTTCCTTCAGCAACAACTTTATCGCCAATTAATACTACCGGATAAAACATATCTTCTTCAAGGACTTTTTTCGCAAACTGTTGTTTCTTGGCCTCCTTTGGTGGATTCATAATATCGACATAATCCATTATGACGGTTTGATCAGGGAATTTCCTTTTCACTGCTGCCTCTAACCATTCGAACGTATCTTTTGAAGATGGTAAATTTACACAACTAGCACAAATTTGTTCGGCCCCATATATTGTTATGACCGCAGGTTCATGAATGGCCAACACACCATTCCCCCTTCCCTTAATATTATTTTTATTTTACAAAAAACTGTTGAAATAATAAAATGATAAATAGGTATAAATTTGTTTAGGAAACTTAATGGATTTTTTATATTTTCCTTATTATAATGGAAATATGAAAGGAGTGCTCTTGATGGCAGATATTAAGGAACAAGTTGAGGAAGTATTAGAGAAATTACGTCCATTCCTCTTACGGGACGGCGGAGACTGTGAACTTATCGATGTTGAAGATGGCGTTGTCAAACTTCGCTTACTAGGTGCTTGTCAAACTTGCCCAAGTTCAACAATTACGTTAAAAGCTGGAATCGAACGTGCCTTGTTTGAAGAAGTTCCAGGTGTTGTAGAAGTTGAGCAAGTGTTCTAAACCACTTTAAATATTGTTGGTGAAATACTCAATAAAAGCCTAATAGATACGATTGAAGGGTTAGAAGGCTTTATGGTCATAGATTTAAATGGTTGAAAAAGATCACTGTGAAGAATATAGATGAGATATATAATTAAAACATGCATGTCTTGCTTTCAAAACATGCATGTTTTTTATATGGAAAAGCGAGAATTATATTTCCCTATAAGAATGGACAAGCCCTTGGAAAAAAGCGATGAAATTTTACGATCACCCTATCTTTTCCAATAAATTTTTCGTAAATACACTTCTTATAATTCCTTTTCTTAAATCTTTTGAAAAAGATCTTTATTTACCGGCGTTTTTGGTTTCTCATTATTTAATACGGCTAAAATATTATCACAACAAAGTTTCATCATAGCTGTTCGAGTTTCCACACTGGCACTTCCGATATGTGGTAAAGCAACAACATTGTCGAGTTGTAATAACGGATGGTCTTGGCTGATTGGTTCTTGATCAAATACATCTAAACCAGCTCCGGCAATTTCTCCTTCTTTTAATGCCCAAATTAAATCAGACTCTACTGCAATTGGTCCCCTTGCTACATTAATAAAGAACGCAGATTTTTTCATCTTTTTAAAAACATCTTTTGTAAACATACCTTTCGTTTCTTTTGTCAACGGAGTTAAGACAAGAACATAGTCAGATTGTTCAATTAATTTATTAAAGGAGGCATATTCTACACCGAGTTTTGTCTCCGTTTCCGGTTTACGATTACGATTATGATAAAGTACTTGCATATCAAACCCTAAAGCTCGCTTTGCAACCGCTTCACCGATACTTCCCATTCCGACGATACCTAGTGTTTTATGATGAATATCCGATCCAGCCAAAAAGTATGGGCTCCAACTTTTCCACTCCCCATTTCGAACGACATCCACCGCCTCAACTAAACGTCTACCCGTCATTAATAATAAAGAAAAGGCCAAATCCGCTGTCGTATCGGTTAATACATCTGGTGTGTTACATACAACAATTTTTCTTTTTGTTGCCTCTTCCACATCAATATTATCAAAACCAACCGCTAAATTTGCAACAACTTTTAAATTTGTGCTAACTTCAAACAATTCGGTATCCACTTTTTCAGACAACATTGTTAATAATGCATCCGCTTTCTTTGCTTCGTTTAACAAAATATTCCGCGGAACTGGTGTTTCTTCACGATTCCACATACCAACTTCAGCAAAATTATTGAGTCTTGAAATCACAGATTCTGGTAATTTCCTTGTAACGTATATATAAGGTTTGTTTGCCATAACATTCCTTCGCTCCTACCCCTTTTATTTCAAATACTATTTTATCAAATTATATTAAGAATATATATTAGAAGGCTTTATTTACTTGTTTTTCAACCAGTCCAGTTGTGGAATCTGTCCTGAGCGAGTAGGTACGCCAGTAATTTCAAAAAAGCGTTTTAAAAACAATTCATAGTCATCAACGTTATCCAATATTCTTCTTAAATATTGAATCATTCTTTTATTTGACAATCTTTTTGTACTAAAAAAGTATGATTCCACAGCTGAAAAATAGTGGGTAGGTAAAATGAGCCGTGAATAAATTAACCGCCACGCAAATGGTGAAAGAGGCATTTTTTCTTCATATTGTTGAAAAAATGACTGGATGTATGGAATATAATTTAAACGATTATATTCAAGATAATAGGCACGTGTCCATTCGGCTAAATCTCTGCTAATATGGTCAATAACCCAATCGAATGGGTTTCTCCAAATAATTTCTCCACTCCACGTCTCATTTGTGAATTGTTCATGGGTTACTGTCCCTATATCATAAATTCCTGGTTGAACATCCATTCTTGTATCAACAAAATATTGAATCGCATTTTCAGTTAAACCAGCAAAATATGGAAAGGATTCGACAAATAACCGTTCAAACTCATTAGCAGGACGGTTCGTTACAACTTGCTCCCAAAATGACTTCAACTGTGTTATTTTTCCTTCCCACAATTGATGCCAATCACCAAGACGTTTTAAACTCTTTATCTCACTCTGAAAAGACATGCCCTTAAGGTGGAAATTAGCTAATGATTTAGGTAAAGATTTGAACGGAGTATTTTTCCATTGATCGAGGAATAATAACAAGAAATATCCTTTGTCCCATTGCTGAACAAAGCTGCCATCCTTTGCAGGGAAAAATGCGGGAACAAATCGGACACCTGAACCACGTAAAAACTTGGTTATTTCATGACGTTCGGGCAATTCATCCTTTTCATTTTCAGAAACTTGGACAATCACATATAAATAATATCCATCATAAACTGCATCATAATCACCAATTCGTAACATTTGTTGTGGATGTATTTGAAATAAATCTTGAATCGTATTCATCATAATCTTCGCTCCCTATTAATGTTTAGAAAATAAGGAATTATACGTTATAATTAATACTATGATTGCAATGACATGATTATCCTGATGGACAGACTATTTTTATTTTTATTGGACTTGACATTAGCAGATAAGTGCATTTTAATTTTTTATAATTATAAAAGATGAACCAACAAGTATATGAAAAACCACAAAACCTGAAATAGCGATAAAAAGAAAAAGGTGAAAAAAATGACAGAAGAAAACAAAATTATATTTCCTGACATTGATGAATTATCAAAGAAACTTTTAGAAGAACGTGGTGTTAAAATAATGGACATCGCGAAGTTAGTTTATTTTTTACAAAAAGATTATCATCCCGAACTAAAAATTGAAGATTGTCTTGAACATGTAAATGGGGTACTAGCAAAACGCGAAGTGCAAAATGCAGTTATTACGGGTATTCAAATTGACAAATTAGCAGAAAATGGACAATTAGAAGAACCTCTCCTTTCCATTATTCAAACCGATGAAGGATTATATGGAGTAGATGAAATTCTGGCGTTTTCGATCGTCAATGTTTACGGTTCAATCGGGTTTACAAATTATGGATATATTGACAAAATTAAACCTGGAATTTTAAAATACTTAAATGATAAATCGAGTGGAAAAGTAAATACCTTTTTAGATGATATTGTTGGAGCGATTGCAGCTGCAGCTGCAAGTCGACTTGCCCACCGCGTAGCAAATACAGAATAAAATTTAAGTGGCGATTCCATTACTGGATCGCCACTTAAATATAAACGTGAACAACATCTCCGTTTCTTAGATTCTCAAATACAGGCCATTATAAAAAAGGCCATTCTGCCAAATTATCAATGGAGTATGTCGGTTGTTTTTCATAATGTTTTATCATTTCCTTTGTGGTAACACCCGTATGGACAATTAATGTATCCAAGCCTGCACGAATCCCCGCTAAAATATCTGTATCATAGTTGTCGCCAACCATAACGGTTTCTTCTCTTTTTGTGCCCAACACTTTTAGAGCCTGATCCATAATAATTGTTTCAGGTTTTCCAATGATCGTTGGTTCCACTCTTGTTGAAAATTGAATCAGTTGTGTAAAAGCACCATTTCCAGGTACTAAGCCACGTTCTGTTGGAATAGCAAGATCCCCATTTGTTGAAAGAAATTTCGCACCATTTCGAATGGCAATACAAGCAATTGCTAATTTTTCATAGGTCACTTTCGTATCTAATCCAATTACAACAATATCCGCATCTTCCTTTGCAAAACGAAAGCCCTTTTCATTAAGGGCAACTTGTAAACCTTCCTCACCAATATAAAAGATCCGCGCATCCTTATCCAATTCGTAAATATAATTGGCAGTTGCTATGCTCGACGTAAAAATTTGTTCTGGTAGAGCAGGGATATCAAAACTTTGTAGTTTACCCGCAACCTGTTCCGGTGTGCGTGTGGAATTATTCGTAACAAACAAAAAAGGGATCTCTAACCGGATTAACTCACGAATAAAATTGCCTGCTTCTTCGATTTTTTCTGATCCACGATACATCGTCCCATCGAGGTCAATCAAATAACCTTTATACTTCCTCATTTTATCCCGCCGCTTTCTATATAAGTCTATGCTTTGAAGGCAGATACTGGTCCAAGTTCCTTCTCTAAATATGTCCGGACTTTATCTGGATATTGAGAAAAAGCAGTAAGATTCTCTTTAAAAGTAGTATAGACTTTCTTATGATCAATATTTGTATAATATTGAACAAGACTCTTTCGATATGGAATCACTTTCATAAAACTTTCTGCCATTTCTTCCGTAATTACCTTTTCATCCAATAAAATATCAATTATATCATCAAAACTACCCGGATCTCGCATAATAAACCCATCAATCATCATATTCCCTACATCCAACACAGAATCTAACATCATATGCGCAACACGTTCGAGGGTTGCTTTTTGGAAAGTATGATCTAAATCATTTAATTGCATAAAAATGTCAATATTCTTATCTAAAAAGACTAAAGTTTCCTCGATTTTTGCCCGATCAACAAAATACATGAAGTCTCTCTCCTCTCAATGCTGTTCGTGTGTTTTGTAATTCTTATTTAATCATACCATAATTTTAGTAGAGTAGCGCCTTTTTTGTAATCGCTTTATTACTAGTATGTTCCTTTCCATAAACGAAAAGGGTGAGTCTCTCCCACCCTACATATCCATTTCCAGTTACTTATTCACTTTTTTTAACACAAAATAGGAGCAACCAAAATTACAGTATTCGTATAAATATTCGGATAGTGTACTAATTTTCGTATCATATGTTGCCTTTTGATTTTGATCATCAAAAAATCCCTTTAATCTTAGTTGACCGTATCCCCAATCCCCAACGATATAGTCATAACGAGCCAATATATCCGTGAAACGCTCCCGAAAGGCTTGTTCGTTAAAGCCATTTTTATTTTCTTCGATTAATTCATAACAATTATTTTGAATACAAACCACTTGTATCACCTTTTCTTTTTTCCAACTCAATATAAAAACTATGGTTAATGAGATTATATCTTATTTTACACATTCAAGCATTAATATGTAAGTTTATCAACTAAAAGTTTTTTTCCAAAATATAATAATTATGTTTTTTACAATATATCACAGACTATAGATGACAGATTTGAAAACTTTACTTACATTCTTAATTTTAAATATAAGATTCTGCATTTTTTCATAATGTGCATTTGTTTTCTTTCTCTTAAAGGAGGTACAAAACCATTGCGACGATTGTTACATAGTGCATGTGTTTTATTTGTTTTCCTAATCCTTTTTCCTGCTCAATCAGCAGCTGAAATGGACCAAAAAGAAATATATCAAAAGCGGATGGAGCTTTACCAATTTATAGAAAAGGTAACGAATATTCCTTGGAATTATATTGCAGCAATCGATCAATACGAAAGAAATCTTCGCTATGTACGCAAAGATTTACCTGAACCAAACGGATTAACAGGTATTTATTTTCCACCAGAAAAATGGAATGGTCCTTTAAATCCAAATCAAGAGGATACAAACCCAGCAAGCATTCAATTTTTTGGTGGAATGGGACGTGATGGTGATGGTGATAATAAAGCAGAGCCAACAAATGATATCGACGTCCTTTTTTCATTTGCAAATTATTTATTAGATTATGGAACCGATCTTGATAGTATCAAAATCGGATTATGGGACTATTACAAAAAGGACAAGGCCGTCTTTCTGATCACCAATTACGCCAAAATTTACGGCCATTTTCAAACCGTTGACCTCGATGAACGTCATTTCCCTTTACCACTTCATGCAAATTACAGCTATCGAAATACTTGGGGAGATGCTAGAGGCTGGGGTGGTCGCAGAATTCATGAAGGAACAGATATCTTTGCTGGCTACGGTGTGAATGTATATTCTACTTGTTATGGAATTGTAGAAATGAAAGGATGGAATAAATACGGTGGATGGCGTATCGGTATACGAGATGTAAATAACACTTATCACTACTTCGCCCATTTAAATGGATTTGCTAAGGATTTATACCTCGGAAAAATTGTAAAACCAGGAGAGTTAATTGGTAGTGTGGGAGCCTCTGGCTATGGACCACCGGGAACTTCTGGTAAATTTCCACCTCATTTACATTACGGCATGTATAAATATAACGGAAGAACAGAATGGTCTTTTGACCCATTTCCACATCTAAAAAAATGGGAACGTGAAACTAGAAAGAAAAAATAAACAATTGATACCCTGTATTTATAAATTCTACAGTTTTTGACATAACTGTAGAATTTTTTGTTTTATTTTGTAAAAATATTTTATATATAAAAATATTTCTAATTTTTAAAAATATAAATATGGACGAAACAGTGTTTTTGTTTTAAAATATCTTTGAATTCTATTATTTTTATTTTTTATACCTTCTGAACATTTTATAATACTAAAATAAATTATCAGAAGGTTCAAACATTTTAAAAAGAAGGGGGATAAGTATGAGAAAGAAACTTTTACTACTCCTAATGTCTATTTTCCTAGTAGGAATGTTAGCAGCGTGTGGCGGAAGTACGACAGGAGGGGGAAATAGTTCATCTGGCTCAGACTCAGGATCAGATTCTGGTGACAGTGATACAATCAAAATCGGTTTGAATTTCGAATTGTCAGGTCCTGTTGCTTCTTATGGTTCGTCTGACGCTGAGGGTGCTGAGTTTGCAATTGAGGAAATCAACACAAATGGTGGAATTTTAGGTAAAAAAATTGAAGTCATTAAACAAGATAATAAATCTGAAACGCAAGAAGCAGTAGCGATTGCAACACGTCTAACAAGTCAAGATAAAGTACTTGCCATTATTGGTTCTGCTACAAGTGGGAACACAATTGCCCAAGTCCAAATCGCCAATGATACAAAAACACTTCTACTTACACCGTCAGGTACAGCACCAAATGTGACAGAAAATGAAGATGGTTCAATCAATGAATATGTTTTCCGGACCTCATACATCGATCCATTTCAAGGTACTGTAGCTGCAAACTTTGCTTTAGATGAACTAGGAGTTAAAACCGCTGCAATTTATAATGATAATGCCAGTGACTATGCGAAAGGATTAGCAGATGCCTTTAGAGAAACTTTCGAAGCTGGTGGAGGTACAATTGTAGCTGAAGAATCTTATGTGGCTGGTGATACGGATTTCCGTTCAACATTAACCAATATTAAATCAGCCAATCCGGAATTTATATTTATACCTGGTTATTACGAAGAAGTTGGATTAATCGTTAAGCAAGCCCGGGAATTAGACATAACCGTACCACTAATGGGTGCTGACGGCTGGGATTCTCCAAAACTTGTTGAACTTGCAGGTGCAGAAAATTTAAATAACACTTTTATCACAAACCATTATTCCTCTCAAGACCCTGATTCGAAAATTCAAGACTTTGTTAAAAACTTTGAAGAAAAGTATGGCAAGTCTCCAGACTCTTTTAATGCTTTAGGATATGATACAGTTTATTTCTTAGCGGATGCGATTGAACGTGCAGGAAATACAGATCCTGAAGCCATAAAAAAAGCATTAGAAGAAACAGAAAACCTTGAACTCGTAACAGGTACGATTACAATAGATGAAAAACATAATCCGGTCAAGTCAGCCACAATATTAGAATATAAAGATGGAGAACAAACTTTCCGTACAAAAGTTGATCCATAAAAACATGGGAGGTGCTTTCCTCCCTTTTTCATCTCATAAGGAACATATAAAATTCACCAGAGAAAAGGAGTGAGAAACTTGGAATGGATACAGCAATTAGTAAATGGCATTTCTTTAGGAAGTATCTATGCACTCATTGCACTTGGTTACACAATGGTATACGGAATTATCAAACTACTTAATTTTGCTCATGGAGAAGTCTTTATGATCGGTGCATTTACCGGTTTTTATGCCATTACCATTTTAAATTTAAGCTTTATACCGGCACTAATTTTAGCCATGGTTGTTTGTTCGATTCTCGGTATGCTTATAGAACGCGTTGCATATCGACGTCTTCGTTCATCAACAAGGATTGCTGCTTTAATAACCGCTATCGGTGTTTCACTTTTTATTCAATATGTCATGATTTATTTTAGAGGAGCTACACCGGAAGCTTATCCAGAAGTTGTATCAAAACAAAAAATTGAAATTTTTGGGGTTACCTTCAGTTCACAAGCACTTTTTATATTACTCATAACCATTATATTAATGATATTTTTACAATTCATTGTTCACCGTACTAAAATTGGAAAAGCCATGCGTGCTGTTTCGTTAGATATGGATGCTGCTAGATTAATGGGAATAAATGTTGATAATACGATATCAGCCACATTTGCCATCGGATCGGCGTTAGCAGGTGCCGCAGGCGTAATATTTGGTATGTATTATACAAGTATTGACCCTCTTATGGGACTTTTGCCGGGAATTAAAGCTTTCGTTGCTGCTGTATTAGGTGGTATTGGAATTATTCCAGGAGCAATGATTGGAGGTTTTATTCTCGGAATCGTAGAAACGGCTGTAAGTGCGATTGGTTTTTCTAACTGGAGAGATGCTGCAGCTTTTATCATTCTTATCCTTATATTAATTTTTAAACCTTCCGGAATATTTGGCAAAAATACTCGGGAGAAAGTGTAGGTGATTAAGCATGAAAAGTCGTCACTTTTGGATTTTTTTCGTATCAGCACTCATCATATACGGAATCGGTGAATTTTTAATCGCAAACGGGAGAATTGATCCCTTTTATGAAAATTTACTAATCACCTTAGCGATAAATATTATTTTAGCCGTTAGTCTACACTTAATTATCGGTATTACTGGACAACTATCCATTGGTCATGCTGGTTTTTTAGCAATCGGAGCCTACTTTTCCGCTATTTTAACGATGAATTTCGCTGTTCCCTTTCCTGTAGCACTCATTTTAAGTGGTATCATTGCCGCAATCGCTGGTTTTGTCGTAGGTATGCCTTCATTAAGGTTACGAGGCGATTACTTAGCTATTGCTACTCTCGGATTTGCTGAAATCATAAGAATCATACTTTTAAACTGGGAGTATGTCGGTGGAGCTAGCGGCATGGTTGTTACCAAAATGACAACTTGGCAATATTCCTTCATTTTTTTAATGCTCACCATTATCGTCATATCAAATTTTACAAATTCCAGACACGGCCGAGCTTGCATTGCTATTCGTGAAGATGAAATTGCAGCTGATGCCATGGGAATTAACACAACATATTATAAAGTACTTGCATTTATCATTGGCTCATTTTTTGCCGGTATAGCTGGTGGTTTATATTCCCATAACTTTTATTTTTTACAACCTGTTAATTTTGGTGTTTTAAAGTCCTTTGATATTTTAATTTATGTTGTATTAGGCGGTCTTGGAAGCATGTCTGGTGCCATCATTTCAGCCGCTTTATTGACACTTGTGTCTACTTATTTTCAAAACTTTCCAGAAATCCGCATGGTTTTATATAGTTTAGTTTTAATCATCATCATGCTTTATCGACCTAAAGGTTTAATGGGTTCAAAAGAAATTACCGACCTATTCTTGAAGAAAAAGCCTGGAAAAGGGGGGCAACAATTTGAAAACATTGGAAGTTAAACCGTTGCTAAAAGTCAATCATCTTGGCATTCAGTTTGGAGGGCTAAAGGCTGTATCAGAATTTAATCTTACTTTACATAAAGGAGAATTAGTCGGCCTCATTGGTCCAAACGGTGCGGGGAAAACAACTGTCTTTAACATGCTTACTGGTGTTTATGTACCGACAGAAGGAGAAATTATATTTGATGGTAAAAAACTAAACGGTTTACCCCCTTATAAAATAACGAGAAGAGGAATTAGTAGGACATTCCAAAATATCCGTTTATTTGCAGACCTTTCCGTATTAGATAACGTTCGTATTGGCTATCATACGCTAGCAAAAAATTCATTATTAAGTTCTATCTTACGATTACCTCCTCACTTTTCCAATGAAAAAGAGATGAAAGAAAAGTCAATTGAGTTTTTAAAAATTTTCCGTTTAGATCATTTAAAAGATGAAAAAGCTAAAAATTTACCTTATGGTATGCAAAGGAGATTAGAAATAGCCCGTGCGCTATCAACGGGACCAAAACTACTATTGTTAGATGAACCAGCAGCTGGAATGAACCCAAAAGAAACGACAGAGTTAATGGATTTAATGGCCTTTATCCGAGAACAATTTGATTTAACGATCCTTTTAATTGAACACGATATGAAACTTGTGATGGGCATTTGTGAACGTATATCTGTTTTGGATCACGGTTTACTGATAGCAGAGGGCACCCCTGAAGAAGTTCGAAATCATCCGAAGGTGATTGAGGCTTATCTAGGGGAAGAAGTAGGTGAAGAACATGCTTAAAGTAGAAAATATTAATGTTTATTACGATGCTATTCATGCATTGAAAGACGTTTCATTAGAAGTAAAGGAAGGAGAAATTGTTACACTAATCGGTGCAAACGGTGCTGGAAAAAGTACACTATTAAAAACATTATCTGGTCTGATACGACCGAAAAATGGAACTATTGAATATGAAGGGAAATCGATCGTAAAAAGAAAAGTTCAAGCCATCGTCAAAGCTGGGATCTCCCATGTACCTGAAGGTCGTCGTGTGTTTCCAACCATGTCTGTGACAGAAAATTTAGAGCTCGGTGCCTTTTTACGTAGAGATAAAAAGGCCATTCAAAAAGATATAGAACATGTTTTTGAGTTGTTTCCAAGGCTATATGAAAGAAGAAAGCAATCAGCTGGAACGTTGTCCGGTGGTGAGCAACAGATGCTTGCAATTGGACGTGGTCTTATGGCAAAACCAAAGTTATTGTTGCTTGACGAACCTTCCATGGGTCTTGCCCCCTTACTTGTAAAACAAATTTTTAATATCATTGAAATGATTAATAAAGAAGGAACTACGATCCTACTCGTTGAGCAAAATGCCAATATGGCTTTGTCTATCGCACACCGAGCCTATGTCATAGAAACAGGTAGTGTAGTGTTATCAGGAGATGCAAAGGAACTACAGACAAGTGCACTCGTGAAAGAGGCATATTTAGGTGGCGCGTAATTTAAAAAGACTATAGGGAGTCAATTTAGACTCCCTTTTTTGTTTACTATCATGCAAATCATTGGCGTCATATCCCCTTGATTTTATGTCTAACAGATGTTACAGTTCACCACCGCTTTTAAATATATGTGCTTTTTCTGTTTTCATCCCGGCTATGAACACAGTTTTTCGGAATCAAACTCCATTTTTCTGCGTTCATCCCGGCTATGAATACAGTTTTTCGGAATCAAACTCCATTTTTCTGCGTTCATTCCTTCTATGAACACAGTTTTTCGGAATCAAACTCCATTTTTCTGCGTTCATCCCGTCTATGAACACAGTTTTCCAGAATCAATCGACTTTTTTCTGCGTTCATCCCGGCTATGAACACAGTTTTTCGGAATCAAACTCCATTTTTCTGCGTTCATCCCGGCTATGAATACAGTTTTTCGGAATCTAACTCCATTTTTCTGCGTTCATTCCTTCTATGAACACAGTTTTTCGGAATCGAACTCCATTTTTCTGCGTTCATCCCGGCTATGAACACAGTTTTCCAGAATCAATCGACTTTTTCTGCGTTCATCCCGTCTATGAACACAGTTTTTTCAAAATCCATCTCCTTTTTCTACGTTCAGTCTTTCAATCAACATACTATTCCTCACTAGATTGACTATTCTTCTCATCTTGTGGAACAACGATTGATGGATAAAGCTGACCATTACTATAAAACTGTGGTACCTCTCCTTTCACTTCACCAGATGCAAGTAAAATACTCTTAGGAATATACTGGACTTCAGAATTAAAAGGAACAAGCATTTGCACACCAACCTCAATATGTAGCCAAATCTCATACCAAGAACTATTAATGGAATTATTTTTCACAACCGCTTCATAATCTGTTTTCACATCACCAATTGCTTGAAATTCAATGGAAATATCCGGACCGAGATTGGCGAGTATTACATTATCCGTTATACGTCCAAAGGGGACACGAAAGTGAATTCCTTTTTCAGAACTTGGTTGAATTTCTACAACTTCACCATCTTCTGAAACAATTTTTGTTGAAGTGTGTCCATCTTCGACTCGATTAATATTATTTAAAATATTACTAGTAATACTATTTGACACTTCTAATATTTTTTGGGTATCAAAAGCAGTCAGTGTACCATTACCTACACCAGTTGGTACGACGGTAATAATCTCATCTAAACTTAAACCCGCACCAAGTTCTTCGTTTACTGCCCGCTCCATTAACGAAGTTGCTAAATTGATGGAATAAGATTTAGCATAAGCTTCTAAAGTTGGGCGAATACCTTTATTAACAACCCATAAACCGATGGAACTAGAGATAAGAAAGAAAACGAATGATAATAATAGTACATATTTAAATGGAAGAGGTTTTCCTTCTTTCCGCTTATACTTTTTCTGTTTATAGCTAATATTTGACTTGCCAAACATAGGATTAAGCTTTTTAAAAAAATATCCCTTTGGGTAACGTCGAAACTTGACCATGAAAAAAAATCCCCCCTTACAAATAAAATGTATGCTCGTTTGGAGGGATTTACTATATTAAATGCTATTTATTTACATATTACATGCGTAATAAAGCTTCTTTACCAATCATACCTTTTTTAATCCCGTAATTTTCTGCTTCTAAAGTGACTGACTCCAGTGGTGCATTTAAAAGTTCATCAATCGTTCGAACACCCACTGCTCTGCCTGCAATAATTTTTCGATCCTTTAGTTTATCATTTAATAACTGAACATCTAAAGCTCCACACATTATATATCCTTTATCACTCATAACAGCGAGTAAATTTGTTTTCGGTAATTTAACTTCGACGGCAATAAACGTACGATCTTCAATTTTTATAGGTTTAACATTCATCATCTATCGTCCGCCCCTTTCTTATATTACATTATGAAAAAGGGGTTTTGACGTGTTATGACAAATGTCTAATTATAGATCCAAAGGATAATGTTTAGATAAGGAGTGTTTTAATAAATCTCGTAAAAACTCTGGTAAAAAGAATCGCTTCTTTGCACGCGTTAACGATGGATAAAAACGTCCAAAAGTAAACATATCGAGTGTTGCTACTTTATATATTCGGTCCATGTCCAACATCTCATCACGAATTTCGATTTGGATATTTGAACCTTCCCCAGTGATGGAAATTTGATCATAAATAATCTTACCAAAGATTTCACCACGAAAACCAAATCCTTTAAATTGTAATGTCATATATTGATCATCAACAGTTTGAACAAGTAATTCTTTTAGTTCTGCTCCAGACAATTCAACAGTACATGGATTTAATGGATGTGGACAGATGCGGTGAATGTCGTATTCTGTAACGATGCCAGCTTGTAAATCATCTAGCAAAACCCCAGCATTGAGAAAAGAACAATCAGCTTTACACCACTCAGTTAGAGTACTTGCCAATAACTCATTCAAAGGTGAATCATTAAACCAGTCCCTTTCTAATTTTTCTGGTAAAAAGGCTACTGGATTTAATAATTTTTGCTTTCCCTTTTCATATAAAACTTCTGCAAAACTTGTTTCTACAGCTTGCAATTCATGAGCTGGAATTAAAGTGGCATGCTTCGAAATTATTTTATGCTTCTCTAGGTCATATTGTAATTCTACTTTGCCAAGATTCATTCCGTATTTTCCAGTACAACATAACAATGTATTTTCTACTAATTGCCCATTTTCCAATACATGATGAGTATGTGCACCTAAAATAACATCTATTTGTGGAAATAATTTTGCCATCCGCTCATCTTCAGATAACCCGAGATGGGATAATACAACTAAAATATCACTTTGAGCTCGAACTTCTGGAACAAGACGTTCTAATTCCATAAACGGATCGGTCACATTCCAACCCAATGGTTCATAAAAGTTTGTAAAGTTTACAGTGACACCGATAACCCCGATTGTTACACCGTTATTCGTTTCATAGATTTGATATGGTTTTGCCCATTCCGGTCTCATACCGTTTTTAAAGTATAAGTTTGCTAAAACTACATCAAAATGGGCCTCATTATACAAACTTAATAGATCGTCCTGAGCCAGTGTTATTCCTTCATTATTTCCAATTGTAACAGCATCAAAATTGCACTCATTTAATAAACGAATGTTTCCTTTCCCAAGGTATGCTTCTGTATATGGATGAAACCGGTCAATATGATCTCCGATATCAAATAAAAACATGGATTCATCATTTTCTTGATGAATCTTACGTTTTCTGATCACTTCATGTTTAATATTTGGCCAAGTGTCAAAATGACTATGTATATCATTTGTGTGGTAAATAACAATTTTTTCTATCATTCATATCTTCCCTCAATTTCAAAATCACAACATCCAATAAAATGTCGGTTGCATTTAAAATAAACTTAATTGCCTAGGGGCAAGTCCTTTATATTCAATTCCTAAAAGTTCAATCATACGTTTTGCATTATTTGCAGCATCTCCGCCTGAATTATTATTAAATAACATATAAATCGTATTTGTATGTTTTTGTAGTTCGGATAAATAACGAATCCACTCACTTAGCTCTTGGTCATTATATCGATATAAGTAGCGCACATCGCGCCAATTTTTTTGGCCTTGGTTATTCCATCCATGAATATTTCGTCCATGCATGCGAATTAATGTTTTATCTTTTCTAGTTGCTTTTAAAACTAATGGTACAGATGTGGAACCCGCTTGAGGTTCATCACAAATGCTATGGATCCAGTTTTCTTCTTTCATAAATTGCAATGTTTCTTTGCGGACGGACGGAGCAAACCATGATTGATGTCGAAACTCCAAGGCACAAGGAATATCTTCCATTTGTTGTTTACACCAACGTAAATAGCGAATCGCTTTTGGTGTACATGTAAAAAAAGGCGGAAATTGAAACAATACCATTGCTAATTTATTTGCCCGAATATACGGTTGTAGCGATTCTTTATATTTCTTGAACATTTCATCCCATGAATCGAAAGGAATGTCTCGCTGCAAATGGCCGGTCATTCCTTGATATGCTTTAACAATAAATTGAAAAGAATCTGGTGTTTCACGAACCCATTTTTCACCATTAGATTCAGGTTGAATCGCATAAAAGGCAGTATCGACTTCGACGACAGGGAAATGAGATGCGTAAACCGATAGTTTATTTTTCGTATTTGGTCGTGTATACAATGAATCATGATCTCCCCATCCAGTCAAACCGATATAAATCATAATCGAACCCCTAACTCATCATTAAATTTCATTTATCTTACATTATATATCATCTCTCTCTATTTTAGCATAGATAGAAATAATAAATTAGACGAGGCGATCCTACTTTTTATTTGCTAAACAAGAAAAACGCCTAAAAACGTGTTCATCCGTTTTTAGACGCTTAATAAAACATTTGAAGCCAATGGAATTCAGCAATTTAACCAATTACTCGCACTCGTTTAACACCATCAATTTTTAATATATTCTCTTCAATATTACGTACGACTTCAACAGGAATTCCATTATCAACATCAATTATTGTATACGCCCAAGCACCTTTACTACGATTGGACATATTGGCAATGTTAATTTGATGATTTGCTAACAACCCTGTCATTTGTCCGACCATATTTGGTATATTTTTATGAATGACGGTAAACCGTTTTTTACCTATATACGGCATGACCGTATTTGGGAAGTTAACGGAATTGCGAATATTTCCTGTTTCAAGGTATTCCCTAATTTCTTTCGCTGCCATTACCGCACAATTTTCTTCAGCTTCTTTCGTAGAAGCACCTAAATGTGGTAACGCAATAGCACCTTCCATTTGTAAAATCCGATCTGTTGGGAAATCTGTTATATACGTTTTTATTTTCCCTTCTTTCAAGGCAATTTCTAAGTCATCTTCAACAACTAATTCACCACGGGAAAAGTTAAGAATATGCACATTCTCTTTCATGATTTCAAAACTGTCTCTATTTAAAATTCCTTTCGTTTCCTCTGTTAAAGGTACATGTACAGTAATATAATCACATTCTCTAAAAATTTCTTCCATTGTCATTGCGCGTTTCACATTTCTAGATAACTGCCAAGCTGCATTGACGGAAATATAAGGATCATAAGCCATCACATCCATACCAAGGGAGGATGCATCATTGGCGACTAATACTCCAATAGAACCTGTACCGATTACTCCGAGTTTTTTTTCTGTAATTTCAGTTCCAACAAATTGTTTTTTACCAGCTTCTACTAAACTTGGTACCTGCTCACCGCCTCCGGCTAGCGTTTTCGTCCATTGTATTGCAGAAAATAAATTTCGAGAAGAGGCAATTAGACTCATAATAACTAATTCTTTTACTGCATTCGCATTCGCTCCTGGTGTATTAAAGACAACGACCCCTTCTTCTGTTAAACGATCGACTGGAATATTATTTACACCCGCACCAGCACGAGCAATAGCTTTCACCGATGATGGAATCAACTCATCATGTAAATTATAGCTTCTTAAAAGAATAGCATCTGGATTTTCCCCTGTATTAATTTTATAGTCATTTGTAAAAACATCTAAGCCCTTTTGTGCAATTTCGTTATATGTTTTGATCGTGTACATTGATTTTCCTCTCCTTACCCGTTTTTGTTCTCAAACTCTTGCATAAATTGGACTAAAGCCTTTACACCTTCAATCGGCATCGCATTATAAAGACTAGCCCGCATTCCACCTACGGAGCGATGACCTTTTAACGTGACGAGTCCGACATTCGCAGCTTCTTTTATAAATATTTCATTCAGTTCATCTGATTTCGTTAGAAAAGGAATGTTCATCAAAGAGCGATCTTCACGTTTTACTTTTGAGAAAAACATGTGAGATTCATCAATATAGTTATATAGTAAACTAGCTTTTTCACGATTTTGTTGTTCAATTTGTTTTACTCCACCTTGTTCCTTTAACCATTCGAGAACTAATTTCGTCATATAGATTGCAAATGTAGGTGGTGTGTTGTAAAGAGAGCGATTGTTGGCATATGTCGAATAATTTAACATTGTCGGTAAATCACTTGGAGCATGGCCGATTAAATCCTCACGAATAATAACAATGGTCAATCCTGCAATTCCTAAATTTTTTTGTGCCCCTGCATATATAATCCCGAATTTTGAAACATCAATTTGTTCAGATAATATATTTGATGACATGTCGGCAACTAAAGGAACCTCCCCTGTGTTTGGGATATCAGTAAATTTTGTTCCTTCAATCGTATTATTTGTGGTTATATGGACATATTTTGTATTCTCATCTAAAATACTCACATCAATTGTCGGGATATACGTAAAATCTTGATCTTCTGAAGATGCAAGCACCTGTGTTTTTCCCACTTTTTTCGCTTCATTTAACGCTTTTTTCGACCAAGAACCAGTGTGAACATAATAAGCATGCCCACCCTTGACCAAAAGATTAAGGGGAACCATTGAAAATTGTAAAGATGCACCGCCTTGAACAAATAAAACTTTATAATTGTCTGGAATTTCCATAACCTCACGAAGTAACTGTTCTGTTTGTTCTAAAATTGTCTCGAATAACTTTGAACGATGACTCAATTCCATTACAGACATTCCAGATTGTTCAAATGAAAGAAATTCTTTTTGCGCTTTTTCTAATACCGATAACGGAAGCTGTGCAGGTCCAGCTGAAAAATTGTATACTCTATCCACTTTATAATCGCCTCTTCCTATCCTTTATCCTTTTAATAAAGTATAGTATATCATATCCATTAAATTTTTCTACCTATTGTTTGTGATTTGATTAAAATTATTTCCTAACAACTGATAAAAGGGACAAAACTCACATAAAACACGAACGATATATATGGATAAACAAAAAAAGGTTGCCTGTATAACAAACATTATACAGACAACCTATTATAAATGTAATATAAATAATTGATTATCCGATAGAACCTTCCATATTGAAACTGATTAATCGGTTCATCTCAACGGCATATTCCATTGGTAACTCTCTTGTAAATGGTTCAATAAAGCCCATTACAATCATTTCCGCTGCTTCTTCTTCAGATAGACCACGACTCATTAAGTAGAATAATTGTTCTTCAGATACTTTGGATACTTTTGCTTCATGCTCTAATGAAATATTATTGTTTAATACTTCATTATATGGAATCGTATCAGAGAATGATTCATTGTCTAAAATTAACGTATCACACTCAATTTTTGAACGTGAACCGTCTGATTTACGTCCGAAATGAGTAAGACCACGATAAGAAACTTTACCGCCATGTTGTGAAATTGACTTCGAGATAATGGTTGAGGAAGTGTTAGGTGCTAAATGATACATTTTTGATCCTGTATCTTGGAATTGTCCTTTACCAGCAAAGGCAATTGACAATGTGTACCCACGTGCACCTTCTCCTTTTAACATAACAGATGGGTATTTCATGGTTACTTTTGAACCTAAGTTACCGTCGATCCATTCCATTGTCGCGTTTTCTTCACAAACAGCACGTTTTGTAACTAGGTTGTATACGTTATTTGACCAGTTTTGGATCGTAGTATAACGGCAGTAAGCATCTTTTTTAACAACGATTTCAACAACTGCAGCATGGAGTGAGCTTGTTGTGTAAATCGGAGCAGTACATCCTTCTACATAGTTTACAGAAGCTCCTTCATCAACCACAATTAATGTACGTTCAAATTGTCCCATTTTTTCCGTATTAATACGGAAATAAGCTTGAAGAGGTGTTTCGACTTTTACACCTTTAGGAACATAAATGAATGAACCTCCAGACCAAACTGCTGAGTTCAATGCCGCAAACTTATTATCACTATATGGCACAACGGTGCCGAAGTATTCTTTAAAGATATCTTCATTTTCTTGAAGAGCAGAATCTGTATCTTTAAAGACAATGCCTTGTTTTTCTAACTCTTCTCTCATGTTGTGATAAACAACTTCCGATTCATACTGGGCAGATACCCCAGCTAAATATTTTTGTTCCGCTTCTGGGATACCTAATTTATCAAATGTACGTTTAATTTCTTCAGGAACCTCATCCCAAGAACGTCCTTGTTCCTCAGTCGGTTTTACATAGTACGTAATATCATCAAAGTTTAATTCAGATAAGTCTCCACCCCAAGTAGGCATGGGTCTTTTATAGAAATGGTCTAAAGCTTTCAAGCGATATTTCAGCATCCATTCGGGCTCGTTTTTCATTTCAGAAATTTTTTCAACGACTTCTCTCGTTAAGCCTTTTTCAGTTTTAAAAACAGATATGTCACGTTCACGAAACCCGTACTGGTATTCGCCAATTTCCGGTGCTTTTTTAGCCATTTTCCTTCCTCCATTCTTTCTAAAAATTAAATTTATAGTAACACGTCTTAATTCTCTTCATCGTTGCCATTTTGTTGAAGACCTTTTTCAAGGGCTTTCCAAGCTAGAGTTGCACATTTTATGCGTGCTGGAAATTTCGATACTCCTTGAAGAGCTTCAATATCGCCTAAGTCAATAGAAGCGTCGTATTCTCTCCCTTGGATCATTTCTGAAAAAATAGCAGCAAGTTTTAGAGCAGTTTCGACATCTTTACCTTTAACTAAACTTGTCATCATAGATGCTGATGACATCGAGATAGAACATCCTTCTCCTTCAAACATAACATCTTTAATAATACCGTCTTCCTCTTTCATTGTTAAACGAATCCGGTCTCCACAAGTTGGATTATTCATATCGATTATTAAACTACTATCTTTTAATACACCTTTATTACGCGGGTTTTTAAAATGATCCATGATTACTTGTCGGTATAAGCTATCTAATTGATTAAAAGACATTGCTGAAGAACTCCTTTGCTTTTACAAGTCCATCTGCTAAAGCATCAATATCTTCTTTTGTATTATAGAGATAAAAGCTTGCTCTTGCAGTTGCTGTCTGATTTAAAACCTTCATTAATGGTTGTGCACAGTGATGACCTGCACGGATAGCAATCCCTTCCATATCAAGTGCCGTTGAAACATCATGAGGATGCACACCATCAATATTAAAGGTTACAACACCACCTTTTTTCGAGGCATCAAGAGGACCGAAAATAGTAACGCCCTCAATTTCAGACAACTTTTTCAAAGCATATTCTACTAGATCATATTCATGTTGATGAATGTTATCCATTCCAATTTCTTCAAGAAAATCAATAGCAGCTCCTAAACCTATAGCTTGAGCAATTGATGGAGTTCCTGCTTCGAATTTCCATGGCAATTCCTTCCATGTTGAATCATAAAGATTCACAAAATCAATCATTTCCCCACCAAATTCGACTGGTTCCATTTGCTCTAGCAAATCTTTTTTCCCATATAAAACACCAATTCCTGTTGGTCCACACATTTTATGGGAAGAAAACGCATAGAAATCTACATCTAAATCTTGTACATCAACTTTAATATGTGGCGCAGCCTGGGCACCGTCAACTACAATGACAGCACCTTTTGCATGTGCGATTTTAGCAATCTCTTTAATCGGATTAATTGTTCCAAGTACATTAGAAACGTGAGTAATAGCAACAATTTTTGTCCGGTCTGTAATTGTTTTTTCAACATCTTCTAAATTTAATGTCCCATCTTTTTGAAGTGGAATATATTTTAAAGTTGCCCCTGTGACCTTTGCAACTTGTTGCCACGGTATTAAATTACTATGATGTTCCATATATGAAATGACAATTTCATCGCCTTCTTTACAGAAAGCACGCCCATAACTAGTCGCAACAATATTAAGGGAAGTTGTTGTTCCTCTCGAAAAAATCACTTCTTCTCGTGAAGCAGCATTAATAAATTTTCGTACCTTATCGCGGGCTCCCTCGAATCCATCCGTTGCTTTCGTCCCTAACGTGTGTACACCTCGATGGACGTTCGAATTGTACTCTCTATAATACCTTTCCACTGATTCAATAACGGACAACGGTTTTTGGGAAGTAGCTGCACTATCCAAATAGACAAGTGGACGACCATTAACCTCTTGATCTAAAATTGGAAATTGGCTACGAATGTTCTTCATATCCATTAGCGGATTTTCCTTTCAATTACCTCAGTTAATTGTTTTTTAACACCTTCAATTGGCAATTGAGTAACAACCGGTGCTAGGAAACCATGAATAATTAAGCGTTCTGCTTCATCCTTTGGAATTCCTCTTGATTGTAAGTAATATAATTGAATCGGATCAACACGTCCAATGGATGCAGCATGTCCTGCTTGCACATCATCTTCATCTATGAGAAGGATTGGATTTGCATCTGCACGTGCTTTTTCACTTAACATCAATGCTCGAGATTCCTGTTGTGCATTTGCTCCACTTGCACCATGTTCAATTTTACCGATTCCGTTAAAGATAATTGTGGAGTTCTCTTTCGCAATCCCGTGTTTTAAAATGTAACCTTCGGATTTTTTACCATGGTTGATGACCGCTGTAGTGAAGTTTTCCGTCTGTTTACCTGTACCAGCAACAACAGTTTTAGCATCACCAACTGAACCATCGCCGTATAAGTTTGTAATATTTTCAGAGATCGTATCTCCGTCGTTCATTAAACCTAAAGACCATTCTAAGCGCGCATCTTTTTCCGTATAACCTCTTCGATTCACATAAGTTGTAATCCCACTTGCTAACGTATCAACCGCACCGAATTTAACATTGGCACCTTCGTTAACTACAACTTCTGCAATAATATTAGCGACACCTTCTGTTTCTACGTCAATGGATAAATAGTTTTCAACGTATGTGACCGAACTATTTGTATCAGCTACGATTAAGACATGGTTGATTAATGGCGCATCTGCATTGTCTTGAACAAAAATAGCTTGAACTGGCTCTTCAACTTGTACGTTTTTCGGAACATATAAGAACACTCCACCATTGACAAGAGCTGCATGGAATGCTGCTAATTTATGTTCATCAACTTTTACAGCTTCAGTCATCAAATATTTTTGTACTAGCTCTGGATGTTCTTTAACTGCTGTTAGAAGATCAGTGAAAATAACACCTTTTTCTTTTAATGTTTCAGAAACTTTTAATAAAGCCGGCGTTTGGTTCCGTTGAACATATAAGTTTGTCACTTCTCCTTCTAAATCTAGTAAAGCCTTTACTTCTTCAGGCAATTCATCTACAGAATTATACGCTTGGTTTGTTACTGTATGTTGTTTAAAACTAGTAAAATTCCATCTGTCAATTTTCGTCTTATCCGGTTTTGGCATTTCTAACGTATCCATTTTCTCTAATGCACTCAACCGAAAATTTGTAAACCATTCTGGTTCATTGTTTGCTTTCGAGTAAGACTCGATGTAGCTTCTTTCCAATGAATGTTGTGTATCAGTTGTCATGATTATCCTCCTTACATTACGTATTTAGGCGTTTAATTCCGCTTCATCTTTAATGCCGAGCTCTTCTTTAATCCATTCATATCCTTCTTCTTCAAGACGTTTTGCTAATTCTGGTCCACCAGATTTAACAATTCGGCCATTCATCATAACATGTACGTAATCAGGAGTAATATAGTTTAATAAACGTTGATAGTGTGTAATCATTAAGCATGAGAAGTCTTCACTGCGCATGGAGTTAATTCCTTTTGCAACAACTTTCAACGCATCAATGTCAAGACCTGAGTCGATTTCATCTAAAATTGCGATGGATGGCTCAAGCATCATTAATTGTAAAATTTCGTTACGTTTTTTCTCACCACCGGAGAATCCTTCGTTCACATAGCGTTGCGCCATATTTAAATCCATTTCTAAATATTCCATCGTCTTATCTAATTTTTTAATAAATTGCATTAATGGGATTTCGTTTCCTTCCTCACGTCGTGCATTAATCGATGAACGTATAAAATCAGCATTTGTTACACCGCTAATTTCACTTGGATATTGCATCGCTAGGAACAGACCTGCTTTTGCTCTTTCATCTACTTCCATTTCAAGTACATCTTGACCATCTAATGTAACGCTTCCGCTTGTCACTTCATAAGCTGGGTGTCCCATAATAGCAGATGCTAAAGTAGACTTACCTGCACCGTTCGGACCCATAATCGCGTGAAATTCGCCCGGTTTAATTTCTAAATTTACACCTTTTAAGATTTCTTTATCTTCAATTGATACATGAAGATCTTTTAAAACTAAAGTTGATCCAGCCATTTTGTATACCTCCATTTTTTATGTATATGAATATTACTCATTCTCAAATTATTATCATTATTATCTTATAACAAATAAAAAGTATTATCAACTCTTGTGAAACTTGAAAAATTAGGATTCTCAAAAGATTTCTATATAATTGAATTGAGAATTTGAAAAGTAAATGATAAATATTTTTAAAAGTTGTTTCCCATTTACTATTTTTTGAAAAAACATATATTTGTCAGTTATATATAAACACATATTTCTGTACAAGAGCTTTTTATCGTTACTTGCAATGAATAAGGGACTAGGTAAATTCCTAGTCCCTTCCATTTTACACTTAATAATTTTCAATTACAAATTTCAACATTGATTTTTAATTTACCACTTTTTGAGAAAATTATTCGCTTGCAGGCACAACTGCACCGTCATAATTTTCTAAAATAAAGTCTTGAATCTCTTTTGATTGAAGTACTTCAACTAACGTCTTAATTTCTTCTTTATCCTCATCACCAGCATTCACAGCAATGATGTTTACATAAGGATTATCCTGACTGCCTTCTTCGATTGCAAGACTGTCTTCTATTGGATTAATATCAAACTCTAATGCATAGTTAGAATTAATGACAACTAGGTCGCCTTCACCTTGATTGTAAACTTGCGGAAGGATTTCTGGTGCATATTCAAAATCAAATTTTAAGTTTTTTGGATTTTCGACAATATCATCTAATGTTGCAGATCCTTTTTCCACACCATCTGCTAATTTAATTAACCCTTCTTTTTCAAATAAGGCCAATATTCTTCCATGATCCGGTTTATTACTACTAATTAATACAGTTGCACCATCTTCAACATCTTCTAATTTATCATATTTTTTTGAATAAATACCGATTGGCTCAATATGGATACCACCGGCATTTACAATATCATAACCTTTTTCTTCTTTTTCAAGCTCTAAGTACGGAATATGTTGGAAAAAGTTCGCATCTAAATCCCCTTCAACAAGGGCTTGGTTAATTAATTCGTAACCGGAGAACTCTGTAATTTCTAATTCAATACCTTTCTCCTTCAAAATAGGTGCTGCTTGTTCTAAAATTTCAGCATGTGGAACTGCTGTTGCTCCAACAACTATTTTTTTAGACTCTCCATCACTTGATTCACTCGTATTCCCTTCGTCTCCACCACACGCAGCCAACGTAACAGTTAAAAAAGCTGTAAATATTAATGTTAATAGTTTTTTCATTTGAATTTCCCCCTCTTATCTTTTATCTAATCTCTTTGTTATAAAGTCTCCAATAAATTGGATGATAAATACAATAATTAAGATTGCAATTGTCCCAAATAGCGTCACGTCGTTATTTCCACGGACAAATCCATATTGGTGAGCATAATTCCCTAATCCACCTGCTCCAATAATTCCAGCAATGGCTGTATAACCAACTAATGCTATTGCGGTTACGGTTAAACCAGATACAATCGCAGGCATTGATTCCGGAAGTAATACTTTAAAAATAATTGTACTTGTTCTTGCTCCCATCGCTTGGGCTGCTTCAATAACCCCTTTATTGACTTCTCTAAGTCCAATTTCCACCATTCGCGCATAAAATGGTGCAGAACCAATAATTAATGCAGGCAAAGCTGCATTCGGTCCAATCATTGTACCCATAATGCCTTTCGTAAATGGAATTAGTAAAATGATTAAAATGACAAAAGGAATAGCGCGGAATATATTCACAACAGCCGCAATCATCCAATTAATAAACTGATTATGCCAAATATTCCCTTTAGAAGTTAAAAACAATAGTAAACCTAGTAATATACCGAATATAAAAATAAAAACAAGTGAGATTCCCGTCATATAGAGAGTTTCATATGTTTTTTCCCAAAACTTATCCATTTCAACATTTGGAAAGAGGGCCTCAATCATGACTAATCACCTCCACTCCAACTTGTTGTTTTTTTAACTGTTCGATTGCCTTATCAATATGTTCGGTATCTCCTACTAACTGGATAAGTAATGTTCCATAAGATCCAGTACGTGTTTGAGAAATTTTACCTTGAAGAATATTAATAGAGATCGATTGTTCTTTTATAAGTTCTGAAATAATGGGTTGCTCCGCAGTTTCCCCGATAAATGTCAATTTTACGATCTTACCTGTAGAATATTTCTCAAGAAGATGTTGTACAGCCTCCATCGTTTCTTCTTCATCCGTAATTTGTTGTACAAAGCGTTTAGTTATGTCAGTTTTTGGGTTTTTGAAAATCTCCATCACTGGCGCTACTTCAACAACTTTACCATTCTCCATTACTGCAACACGATGAGCAATCTTACGAATGACATGCATTTCATGGGTAATGAGAATGATCGTAAGTCCCATTTTTTTATTAATGTCAAGAAGCAAATCAAGGATAGAATCCGTTGTTTCCGGATCAAGTGCTGATGTGGCTTCATCACAAAGTAAAACTTTCGGATTATTTGCTAAAGCTCTGGCAATTCCGACTCTTTGTTTTTGACCTCCACTTAATTGAGAGGGATAAGCGTCTTCTCTCCCTTCAAGTCCTACTAATTTTATTAACTCTTCAACACGTTTTTTCCTTTTCGCCTTAGGAACACCAGCGATTTCCAACGGAAACGAAATATTATCTCGAACCGTACGTGACCATAGTAAGTTAAAGTGTTGGAATATCATTCCAATCTCTTGTCGTGCCTTTCGTAATTCGGCACCTCTTATCTTTGAAATTTCTTTCCCGTCAATTGTAATGGTCCCTTTTGTTGGCCTTTCTAAACCATTAAACATCCGGACTAACGTGCTCTTACCCGCACCAGAATACCCGATAATTCCGAATATTTCTCCTTCTTTTATATTTATTTTTACATTATCTACCGCAGTAATCATGCCGGATTTTGTCTTAAACACTTTTGTTACATTGTTTAAGGAGATCATCATGCTCCTCCTTCCTTCTCTGATGTCCTTACTTTTATTTCTCTAAAACAACAAAGTCAACATGTAAAAATACAATTTTCATTGAGTAAAAGATTAGAATGAATAAAATAAAAAATACCTTTCTACTAAGATAAGTAGAAAGGCACGCGAATATATATCGTATGTCCTTTCTCTTATCTTTCAAAGCAAAAAATTGCTTTGTGTGACTTGGCACCATTTCAATACCATTGTATTGACGGTTGCCGGGTTTCATAGGGCACATCCCTCCACCTCTCTTGATAAGAGCAAGACCTAACTATTCAATTATTGATTATGTTTAGAATTGTAGCACCTATTTATTTAGACGTCAACAATTTTTTACACGTTTTTACAGTTTGATAAATTTTAATATTCCGTCATTTTTTATTCATTTTTTCAATAAGAAACCACCGCCCTTTTTAAAATCATTGACTTGTTAATGGTAGTTTTTGGTTAAACCAAAGGATCGCTTCCATCATGAGTTGATGACGGAAGCTCCCCTCAACGATAATAGAATTTAATTCTTTAGCATCTTGTAATTTCATATGTCCATATAAAATTTCATTTAATACTGTTGAATCCCCTGATAACACTACATCCGATGTTCCTTCCCAATTATCAATAATTTCAATACATTCTTTTGACAATTGGATAGTAAACAGCTGATCTTTTGTTTTTATTTTCAAATATGTTGATTCGTTTGGAAATAAGAGGGCACGAAATTTATGGTTCACCAAGGTCTTTTTTAGTCGAGCGGTATCAATCATCGGATTCCTCCTAACCAGTTTGTTATCTTTTTCTGCGTTTAGGTAGGAAATCCTTTTTTTGAAATGATGATTCGTTTAACTTTTTACATTTAACTTTTCATAAATATAAGTAACAGAATGGAAGGCATATATTTTTTCTTTAATTTCACCTTCATAAAAGATTAAAAGGCACGGCACACTTTCTACTTGAAAGGATTTCGCAAGTTCTGGCAAGTAATTTAAATCCGCTTTGCCAATAAGGAAATCCGGCATTGTATTGCTTACAATCTCTAACATCTTTCCTGCCAATTGACAAGTGCCGCACATCGGAGTGTATAAATAAAACGCACCCTTTTTTCCAGAATTTAAATGTTCAAAAAACAATTCCTTCGTCCATTGTTCCATGATGTTCATCCTTTATTCCCGACTCTAAAAATAATACGATAATATGTTAACAATTTATATTATTAATTAAATATTTTGTGTGAACGTGTATATTTGCCTGTAATAAAACGGAAGCAATATGTTTATCCGGTGCAGTTGCTACTTCGCGATACATACGGTCAATATATAAATGCTTTGCCTCAGGAAGCTCCCGTTTAAATTGTTTTCGCAATTTTTCTCCTGAATTATCAGCATCTACAAGTATAAACACTTCCTTGTCATAAAGACAATCGATAAGCTCATCTAATCGACTTAAACTTAATGTGCCATTGGTACAAATGATTTCTACTGGTTCATTCACAACTGATTGTACTTTTTTCTTATCCGTTTTGCCTTCCACAATAATTACCTTCTCAACATAACGAATCATAATTATCACCTGTTTATTTGTAGTATAATTAAAACGTTATTTCTTAATAAACTATGCAATAAATGCAAAATATTGAGAGATTCAACGAAAATGATTCATTTGTTCTAATGTTATTATATGCGAGTAAAATAAAAACGCCTGACCAATCAGACGTTTTTATATGGACTTATAAAATAAAAAATATATCAGTCCTTTTCTTTATTATTCACTAATTAATTTATCATAACCTTCCGAAGATAAAAGATGATCCACTTCACTTAAATCATTTGCCTCAAGTTCAATCATCCACGCCTTTTCATAAGGTGATTCATTGACAAGTTCTGGGCTATCATTTAACTCTTCATTAACAGCAACAACTTTACCGCTAACCGGTGCATATAATTCAGAAACTGTTTTAACCGATTCTACACTTCCAAAAGGTTCATTCACTTTTAACTCAGTACCTACTTCTGGTAGTTCTACGAAAACGATATCTCCTAGTTCGGATTGTGCAAAGTCAGTGATACCGACACGCACGATGTTTCCTTCAACTTTTACCCATTCATGTTCTTCAGAATAACGTAATTCCTTTGGCGAAGCCATGTTCATCCCTCCAAGAAAATATGTATCAAGTCCATCATACAAGATGTGATCTCTTTCTGACAATCATTATGTAAAAGTGTTAGGACCAATTTTTTGCAAATTCTTCTTCTTTAAAACCAACGGTAACTTTATGACCATCCGTAACAATTGGCCGTTTTATCAAATAACCATCCGAGGCAAGTAACTCAAGTAACTCTTCCTCACTTGCTGTTTTTACACGGTCCTTCAAACCGAGTTCACGATATTTTTTACCACTTGTATTAAAAAACTTTTTCAATTCTAAACCGCTTTTTTTGTATAAATCTTCTAACTGTTCTTTTGAAGGCGGATTATCTATAATATGAACAGCTTCATATTCAATTTGATGTTCATCTAACCAGTTTTTTGCTTTTCGGCATGTGCCACATTTAGGATACCAATAAAATGTAAGCGACATTACATTCACCACCAATAATAGAAATTCCTTAAATTACTATTTATTATATCACGAATAAGTGTAAATTCTAAATTTTAAGTAACGTATGAATCGATCCTTTTATTTTTTCACAATTCCTATTCCCGAAATAAAAGAAACCCGAGAATCGTCAAATAATCTTTCTCGGGTTTCTTATTGCTAACCTTTTTCAATTTTGATGTCGTTACACAACATATTTTTCCTTGTCAATAATTGTTGCAGCGGCCTCACGCTTTTTCGCAATTACATTGATTGGCGTATGGCGAGTTAATTTACGTAAAGCAGATAATGTCATACGCAGATTATCGCCACTTGCAATCGCAACAACCGTTTCTTTAGCATCATTCTCAATGCGGTTGAATGCTTCTTGACAGAAGATTTCAGTATAAAGTAACTTCTGTTTGCTATTTTCTAAACCATCACGATGAACAGCTTTTTCAGTACGTAAAACAACAGATTCCATTGCATATATGTTAGAAACGATATCAGCAAAGTTTACTAATATTTCTTGTTCTTTTTCAAGTTCTTGACCATATTTTTGTAAAGCCAATCCAGCTGTCATTAGAGCAACTTTCTTAGCATTTCGTACTAAATATTTTTCTTGTGCTAGTGGCTCGTCACCTGGTTCTTCAGGCATTAACATCATAATTTCTTCTTGGAGACTTTGAGCTTTTTCAAGTAAAGGCAATTCACCTTTAAAAGCTTTTTTCACGAAAGTACCTGGCACGAGTAAACGGTTGATTTCGTTGGTCCCTTCGAAGATACGATTAATGCGTGAATCACGGTATGCACGTTCTATTTCATACTCTTGCATAAAACCGTAACCACCATGAATTTGAACACCTTCATCAACAACATGATCTAATACTTCCGTGTTGAAAAATTTATTCAACGAGCATTCAATGGCATATTCAGCAATAGCTGCAGCGATTTCTTTTCCATCTTTTTGCTGTTCCTCAGTTAAATGGCTCATTCTTTCCTCGAACAGTCCTACCGTACGATACACAGCACTTTCAGCTGCATAAATTTCGGAAGCGAGTGTCGCAAGTTTTTCTTTTGTTAAATTGAAACTGGAAATAGGTGTATTAAATTGTTTTCGTTCATTTGCATATTTAACTGTTAATTCAAAGGCAGTTTTTGCGCCACCTACAGCACCTACACCTAATTTATAACGGCCGATGTTTAAAATATTAAAAGCAATTTTATGACCTTTTCCAATTTCACCAAGTACATTTTCAACCGGTACAGGTACATCTTCTAAAATTAATGTTCGAGTTGAAGAACTCTTGATTCCCATTTTCTTTTCTTCTGCACCTGTAGAAACTCCTGGAAAGTCGCGTTCAACGATAAAAGCAGTAAATTTATCTCCATCCACTTTCGCATATACGACAAATACATCCGCAAAACCTGCGTTTGTAATCCATTGTTTTTCCCCGTTTAAAATATAATGAGTTCCTTCTGCATTAAGCTTTGCTGTTGTTTTTGCACCTAGCGCATCAGAACCGGAACCAGGCTCAGTTAATGCATATGCAGCCAACAATTCACCTGTAGCTAATTTTGGTAAATATTTTTTCTTTTGTTCTTCATTTCCAAATAATACGATTGGTAAAGAGCCGATACCAACATGAGCACCATGGGTAATTGAAAAACCACCGGCACGTGCCATTTTTTCACCAATTAAAGCAGAAGTAATTTTATCTAGTCCAAAACCCCCGTATTCTTCAGGTACATCTGTTCCTAGTAAGCCAAGTTCACCAGCTTTTTTTAGTAACCGAACCGAATGTTCAAATTCATGGTTTTCTAAATGATCAATAACAGGTAAAACTTCATTTTCAACGAATTCTTCTGTCGTTTTTGCGATCATTTTATGTTCTTCAGTGAAATCTTCCGGTGTATACACCTGCTCTGGAAGAATTTCATCAATTATAAAACTTCCACCTTTTACTACTTGATCGATAGATTTTGTCATTTACAAACTTCCCCCTTATTCATTTTTACTTTGTTCGTAAGCAATTAGTTGATAATGGCAGGCTTTCTCCACTATAGAAAAAGCCAAAAAATACATTTTTTCTACTGCGTGAGTGTTTGAGTGTATAGAGCTGAAGGTAGATATTGTATATGTTAATAATTAAGAATTTATAATAATTCAAATACACCGGCAGCCCCCATGCCACCACCGATACACATAGTCACAACACCAAATTGAACATCTCTTCTACGCATCTCATGGATTAACGATAACGTTAATTTTGCTCCTGTACATCCAAGTGGATGACCAAGGGCAATAGCGCCTCCGTTAACATTCACAATTTCTTCATCCAGACCTAATTCTCGAATAACTTGAATGGACTGGGAAGCAAAAGCTTCATTAAGTTCAAATAAACCAATATCAGATAATTCTAATCCAGCTAATTCTAAAGCTTTTGGTACAGCTACAATTGGACCAATTCCCATTACTTCCGGCGGAACACCACCAACAGCAAAGGAACGGAATTTTGCTAAAGGTTTCAATCCTTCAGCCTCCGCTTTTTCACGGTCCATTAATAGCACACTTGCTGCACCGTCACTCATTTGAGAAGAATTCCCGGCTGTAACCGATCCTTTAGCAGCAAAGGCAGGTCGCAAGTTTGCTAATATTTCCATCGTTGTATTTGGTCTAACCCCTTCATCAGTATCAAACACAACTTGTTTTTCTACTAGTTTATTATTTTTATCAATCGAACGGAGCGTGACTTCAACTGGAACGATTTCTTCTTTAAACTTTTCATTTTCAATTGCTGCCGCTGCTCTTTGGTGACTGCGAACAGCAAAAGCATCCTGTTCTTCACGAGAAATACCGTATTTATTTGCGACTTGTTCCGCTGTATGACCCATACTCATGTAGTATTCTGGTGCGGTTTCTACCAATGTTGCATTTGGACGAATAACATTTCCCGTCATCGGAACCAGACTCATAGACTCTACGCCACCTGCAAGTACTGCTTCAGCACCGCCGAGCATAATTTTTTCAGCACCGTAAGCGATTGATTGAAGTCCTGATGAACAAAAACGGTTTATCGTAATAGCAGGTGTCGTATATGGTACGCCAGCTAGAGCACCTATATTTCTTGCAATATTTAATCCTTGTTCTGCTTCAGGCATAGCACACCCCATTATAAGGTCATCGATCGGCCCATCGTAATTATCTGCTCGTTTTAACGTTTCTTTCACTACTAGTGCACCTAAGTCATCCGGTCGAACATGGGCAAGTGTACCCTTTTTCGCACGTCCAACAGGGGTACGTGCACCGGAGACGATAACCGTTTCTCTCATTTTAGCTCCCCCTTTGTTTGTAAATTGCAATTGTTTTTGGTTACTTGTCGTTGCGTTCTGTAGGTATTTTTATACTCATGTCTTTTATTAAGGCCATTCCTTTCGACATTTATACTGATTTTCTCTTATTGTGTCCGCGAGAATGCCTATCGCGGACATTTCTTCCTGTCTTTCTCTCTATTTTGTCCGCGATATCGTCTATCGTAGACATTTCACGTCGTTTTTCTCTCTGTTTTATTTACAATATCTCCTATCGTGGACAATTTACGCTAGATCTTAGAGGTTATGTCCGCGAAAGCACTTCGAAAATACCTCGATTGGAAATCTCATCACACTGTCAACAGAAATGTCTATCAATTCCGCAATGGTTTTCCTTTCATAAGCATATGTTGCATTCTTTGTTGTGTTTTTACTTCACCAATTAAGCTAATAAAGGCTTCTCTTTCTAAATCTAATAGATATTGTTCATCGACTTCTGTTCCATAAGGTAACTTCCCACCAGCTAATACATATGCTAATTTCTTCGCAATATGAAGATCATAATCCGAAATATAACCAGACAAATGCATCCCTTGAGCAGCTAAAAGTAATGTTGCATAACCAGTTTCACCGACAACTGGTACTTTCCTCCGGATTGGTGGTACATATCCACTGTCATGAAGGTCAATAATCCATTGCTTTGCATCATGAATGCGATGGTCTGGATTTTTACTAATGCGGTCTAAATTATTCAAGAATCCATTTTCTCTTGCTTCAGCAGCTGAAGTCGAAACTTTTGCCATCGCTACTGTTTCAAAAACTTTATTCGCTACATTTTGTAAATCAATTTTGACCCCTTTCGGAAGGCTATTTAAATGTTTAATATACAGTTCTTTTGTTCCGCCACCACCAGGGATTAATCCGACACCTACTTCAACTAGACCTATATAACTTTCCGGTGAAGCTTGAACTCTAGCCGCAGGTAAAATAACCTCTGCTCCACCACCAAGAGCCATTTGGTGAGGTGCAACGACTACTGGTTTTACGCTATATTTAATTTTCATCATTGCTTGTTGGAACTGTCGAATAACAAAATCTAGTTCATCAAAGTTACCATCTTGAGCTTCCATAAGCATAAGTGCAATATTTGCTCCTACACAGAAGTTTTTACCTTGATTAGCAATAACTACCCCTTTATAGTTTTTCTCAACTTCATCGATCGCTTTATTAATCATTTGTATAATATCTAAACCAATAGCATTGTTTGGCGAGTGAAATTCTAGCAAGGCAACATCGTCACCAATATCAATGAGACTTGCGCCTGAATTTTTCTGAATAATTCGATTTTGTTTTTTCAATAATTGTAAATTGATGTATTTTTCATTTTGTTGGACCGGTTTATATTCACCGCTGTCATAAAAATACATTGTTCCATCTTCTTCTTTGTAAAATGAAGTAAACCCTGAGCTTACCATTTCTTTTACCCAATCTGGTACGGTAAGACCGTCTTTTTCCATTCGTTCAATTGATGCTTCTAGGCCAATTGCATCCCAAGCTTCAAATGGTCCTTGTTCCCAACCAAAGCCCCACTTCATTGCATTGTCTATAGAAACGATATCATCGGCAATTTCATTTAATAGTGACGCACTGTATATTAATGTTGGTGCAAACACATTCCATAATAGTTGACCTGTACGATCCTTCGCATAAATTAAAGTTTTTAATTTCGCACTGGTTCCTTTTTGTTGTTTAGCAAGTTCGATGGATGAGGTTTTCATTTTCTTTCGTGGCTCATATTCTAATGTAGTAGGATTTAACTCTAAAATTTCTTTTCCTTTTTTCAAGTAAAAACCTTGACCCGTTTTTGAGCCGAGCCATCCTTTGTCCAACATCTTTTGTAAAAATTCAGGAACAGTAAATACTTCTTTTTCTTCTCCTTCCACCTGTTCACGAACATTATTTGCTACATGAACAAATGTATCAAGACCAACAACATCTAAAGTACGGAATGTGGCACTTTTTGGACGACCAATGATTGGACCCGTAACAGAATCAACTTCACCAATTGAATAACCATTTTGTAAAACTTCACGTAGTGTGATTAACAATCCATATGTTCCTATGCGGTTAGCAATAAAGTTTGGTGTATCTTTCGCAAGAACAACACCTTTACCGAGCACATCCTCGCCAAATTTTTGCATAAAAGAAACAACTTCTGGATCCGTATCTTTTGTTGGTATCACTTCCAAAAGTTTCAAATATCGTGGTGGGTTGAAAAAGTGAGTGCCTAAAAAGTGCTTTTTAAAATCTTCCGAACGACCTTCAGCCATTGCATTTACAGAAATTCCGGATGTATTAGAGCTAACGATAGAACCTGGTCTACGGAATTGATCTACTTTTTCAAATACGGATCTTTTTATATCAAGTCTTTCAGTAACAACCTCAATGATCCAGTCAGCTTCTTTTAATTTTTCTATGTCATCTTCTAAATTTCCAGTTTCTATTAATGCGATATTTTCTTTTGCAGTTAGTGGCGCAGGTTTTTGTTTTAAAAGTTTTTGCCTACCAGCATCAGCAATCCGATTGCGAACTTTTCGGTCTGAAAGTGTCAGACCTTGAGATTCTTCTTCCTTAGTTAATTGATTAGGGACAATATCAAGTAGTAAAGTTTGTATTCCAATATTTGCTAAATGTGCAGCAATGCCAGACCCCATAACACCTGATCCGATCACAGCCGCTTTTCGAATCTGTAGTGTCAAAATTCTTCCCCCTTTGCCGTCTTGAATGAATACTCATTCATTTTATGTTAAAAAAATAATCCATCTGACTCTACATAAACAAATATATAAGAATTTTAAGAACAATGCAATAAAAATGTTTCTGTTTTTACTATATTTTATGAAAAATAAAAAATATTGCTATTACACCAGAAAGAACAGATACAAATTAATTTATATAAATGGGGGAAATGATGAATCCCCCTTTTTTTACTTTTTAAACATATTTTTAACAACAAACCACACATTTGCTGGCCGTTCCGCAAGTCTTCTCATGTAATAACCATACCAGTCTGTCCCATAAGGTACGTATACACGCATTGGATATCCCTCTTGAATGAGTTCAAACTGTCTATCGGTACGAATCCCATAAAGCATTTGAAATTCATATTGATCTTTCGGTATATTTAATTCCTTTACCAATTGTTTTGTATACTCAATGATCGCATCATCGTGGGTAGCAATGGCAGTAAAATTACCGTTTTCCAAGTGTAAACGAATCAATTTCTTGAAATTTTCATCAACATCTTTTTTATCTGGAAAGGCTACTTCCGATGATTCTTTATAGGCACCCTTTACTAGGCGTAGACTTGCATCATACGCATCCAACTCTTTTATATCTTTTTCAGCTCTGTATAAATATGCTTGAATAACGGTACCAAGATGTTCATATTCTTTTTTAAAAGTTTTATAGATTTCTAATGTCTTTTCACAGCGTTCATAGTCTTCCATATCAATCGTCACAAAAACTTGATATTCTCTTGCTTTATTAATAATCCGTCTAAAATTAGTCATTACTAGTTCTTCTGAAATATCCAAACCTAGCGACGTTAATTTTAATGAAACTTGTGCATCTAAGTTTTCCTTTCCTATAGCCTCAATTGTCTTAATTGTTTGATTTGTCATGTTGAGTGCCTCATTTTCACTATTTACAAATTCCCCTAAATAATCAACTGTGACCACTAACCCTTTCTTATTCATATTCTTTATAATTTGAACAGCCTGATCAACCGACTCACCAGCAACAAATCGTGATGCACCCAGTCGCAACCCATATTTTTTGGCCAATTTTGTTATTGTTTTATTTTTGGATAAAAATAAAAAGCAATTCCGCATCAAATTCTCCATGTTGCATCCCCCTTTAGTAGGCTGAATTAAGAGAATTTTCCAAAAGGTATTCTCAAAAATTATTTTATCATGAATTTGATAGTATGGATATGAAAACGATTACAAAAAAGTAAAAAACTGAACAATGAGAATATCATAGTCGCAAACATAACACAAACGAAAATTTTATATTTTTACATAGAATTTCGTTTAATTGGAAACCTATATTTGACAAAAAAGTTACATTTAGGAGGTTAAAAATGGAACAACAACCTATCCATCAAAATCAGCAACCGATCATGATGACACCACCAGAAGTTGTCACAGTAAAAGATTCCTTATATTTAACGGATATGCTTTCTTGGAATTTACTAGCGATGAAAAAGGCTCATTTTTATGCTCAACAATGCCAAGATCAAGAAATTAAAGCAGCATTAGATAAAGTAGGGATGATGCATCAAAAGCACTATAATCAAATTCTTCGTCATTTAAATAAACAAAACAATCAGCCTATGGGCAAGACACAATAAAAAAATATGAATAAAGGTGGGGTAAAAGAATGAATCAACAAAACCAGCAAAATAAAATCCAAAATCCAGCTGTCCAAATAGAAAAGACTCCGCAAATGAATGATCGAGATTTTACCAATGATATGCTCGCAACAGAAAAATATATGACTGATGCTTATAGCACTGCATTAAATGAGGCGAGTCACCGTTCTCTATATCAAGATATTTTGTCGATTTACAACGAAACACAAAATTGTCAACGTGAACTGTTCGAACTCATGTTTAAAAAAGGTTGGTACAGCTTTGAGGCAGCAGAAACGCAAAAATTACAACAATCTTACCAACAGTTCCAAGGATATACGAACCAGTTTCCATATCACAACCAACACTTGCAATAATAGGGGCCAATTTTAGCCCCTTTTTTTAATGCGAAAAAATATCGGTAATTTCTGAATGAATATCAGTTTTAATTTACATGTTCTTATTTTCTTTATCTTTTCCTATACAAATTTATAAAAATGTGGAAATCTAAACATTTTTTCATTACTATTAAGTTAGATTGAAAATCGGGAAGGAGTAAACGGTATTGTTCAAGTCAAAATTACAATTCTGGACGTTAGAAATTTTACTAATCGTAGCGATTATCTACATACTGACAAAAATATCATTTTTATTTGATCCCGTTGTTGTGTTTATGTCAACCTTGTTTTTCCCTATATTAATTTCTGGGTTTCTTTACTTTTTATTTAATCCACTCGTTTCTCTTGCCCAAAATAAGTTAAAGATCCCACGTACATTAGGTATTATCATACTTTACCTTCTATTCATTGGACTGCTTGTTTTTGTTATTGCAACTGTCGTCCCAATCCTTACACGACAAATTAAAGAATTAATTAACAATATCCCTTTCTATATTGATGAAATTCAGTTCTTTTTTGAACAATTTTTACGTTCAGAAGCATTTCACTGGGTACAAACCCAACAATATGTCGATATAGACCAAGTCATAGATACATTAACAAGCTATTTATCAGCCATTCCTTCTACGATAACGAGTAGTATTTCTGGTATTTTTGGTGTCATTGCCAATACCGCAATCGTGATCGTTACAGTTCCATTTCTTTTGTTCTTTTTATTAAAAGATGGACATAAATTGCCAAATGCAATTGTAAAATTTATTCCTTCATCCTATCGTAAAGAAGGCTTATCAATTCTAAAAAATACAACAGACACATTAGCTGCCTATATTCAAGGGCAAATGATTGTTTCCCTTTGTGTCGGAACGTTATCTTACATTGGTTATTTAATTATCGGCTTGGACTATGCACTTATCTTAGCTATTGCCGTAGCCGTTACCAATATTATTCCTTATCTTGGACCGATTCTTGGGGCTGCACCTGCTGTGATTGTGGCGATGTTTGATTCCCCTATCATGGTAGGGTTAGTGATTGTTGTTGCTGTTATAGCTCAACAAATTGAAAGTAGTCTCATTTCACCACTTGTGATTGGTAAACGATTAGACACCCATCCAGCAACCATTATCATCATCTTATTAGTAGCTGGCAATCTCGCAGGTGTGCTCGGTATGATTCTTGGTGTACCTGTATACGCTGTATGTAAAACAATCGCCCTAAATATTGTCCGTCTTATAAAACTCCACCGAAATTATAAGAGGGAACTTGAAACAAATAATCCAACACAAACATAACCATTAAAAAAGGGTTGTCCGAACGGAAGATCAAGGACAACCCTAATTATTGTAATCAATAGAAATATGAGTATCTAAATTTCTAAAGTTATAAAATAAACTTATCGATTTCTTTTACTAAATTTACTAAATCAGGTTTACTAATTTGCGCACTTGCTCCTACCGATTCCCCTTTATGATATAAGTCTTCTGTGATTAAAGAAGAGAAAATAATGACAGGTATATCTTTTAATTTCGGATGGTTTTTCACTCGATATGTTAAGTGATGTCCATCCATCTGTGGCATCTCAATATCTGTTAGAAGTAAATGAACCTTATCTGTCGGACGAACGGTTTCATCTTCCGCATAGTTTTCTAAGTATTCCCAAGCCTCTTTACCATTTTGAAAAAAGGTGACGTTGTCATAGCCAGCCCCTGTTAAGGTATCCTTTAATAAAGCTCGTAAAACTCCTGAGTCTTCTGCTACAACAATTTTTTTAGTTGAACGTTCACGATGACCAAGCATTTTGATACTCTCGGCACTTCCACCTAATGCTGGATTAATCTCTACGACTATTTTTTCTATATCCAATAAAATCGACATTTCTCTTTCATCCAACTTAATAACCCCGGTAGCATATGGTTGGTCACTAATCGTTAAATCGTTCGGCTTTTCTATTTGTTCCCATGATATACGGCTAATGCGATCAATTCCATGAACACGAAAGGCAATTTTCGTTTGATTTAATTCGGCAACGATAAAACGGTCCGAATCATGAATACTAGACGGAGCATTAATCATTTTGGCCAAGTTGACAACGGCAATTAGTTCACCGCGTAAATTAATGATTCCCTCTACCGCTTCATGTGAGTTCGGAACTTTTGTAATCGGTGCCGGCATAATAATTTCACGGACCTTCAAGACATTAATCGCATAAGTTTGACTACCGATATGAAACAAAATAACTTCTAATTCATTAGTCCCGCTTTGTAACAAAATTCCTTCCTTGCTATGTTCCATTTCCCAAATCCTCCAGTAGCTATATTAAAAAACGGCTTTCTCATGTATTAACTGTATATTATTTATCGGCACTAAATTCATTTTTTTAAAAGTTAGAGATTAAACACACGATATATATTTATTTTATCATTCGTTCATATATAATTTGCTAGTTTTAATAATTATATAAACATTGAATTATCATCTTTTACCAGTGTAAAAAGTCAGAAACATAACATTATAAAAAACATTACAAAAAATAGTATAATAAAGAATAAATACACCAATGGAAAAGAACAAAACGGTTTTAGGAATCAAATAATTTTTTTATAAAATCAAAGGTCGGTGATAGGTAATGGGACTATTTTCAATCCGGAAAAAAACGGCAAAATTACAAGTATGTACGAATAATCTAAATTTATTTTTCGATGACGAGATGATTGAAGAATTAGAGGAAATAATAGATGAAAAAGGAATAATCACGAAGGAAATGGATTGTTTGGACTACTGTGAAGAATGCACCTGCCAGCCTCATGCGCTTTTAAACAAAAAGTATATATATGCGGAGAAACCAGAAGAACTGCTGAATATAATAAAGGAAAATATTTCTTAAAAACACATAAAATTGACTCTATTCTTTAAATCATAATCGATGTGACATAAATAAAGAAACTCCCTAATCTTATATTCGGAGTTTCATTTTAGAATCATTTATTCTTCATCTGTTTTAAATTGATTAAAATAACGCATTCGCTTCATTCGATCTTCCTCTTGAAGGAATTTAACAAAATTTTCCATCGCCAAAATAGGTTTATCATTAACAATACGGATATAATGTTTTTTCCGTTCATCTGTCATAATCGAACTTTTATTAATTCTCTCTATAATATAACGAAGACCGATGTTTCGAATTTCTTTGCGGTTAATTTTTGCTTCTTTTAATAAAGCAAAGCCCACCGCACCGACAATGGCAAATACAAATAACAAAATATATACATTCGTATCCTTTGGCGTAAAGAAGAGTAGAACGACTAAATTAATAACCGCAATGCCGATCAGCGGAAACGTCCAAAACATATATTTCGAGGTTTTCTTTGCAAGAGGAAGGATTAATTTTTGGATTTGCTCAATTTCTTTTTTTATATTTTCTGGAAAACTATTCATTAAAAAGTTATCCAACATCATCATCCTTTTTTGAAAATCTATATATAATCATATCCCATTAAAAATAAACTTTTAGATTCAATTTATTCTAATTAAACCAAAAATATGATAAAAAGGAAAGCGAAAGGAACCTTCTAAAGCATAAAGTTTTTAACAACTTTGTCAATTTCATGAAATGAAAAGACCTACCTATGTAACTCAAGGTAGGACTTTTTAACAATACACCTGTCTGAAACGGTATAATAAATTGCCAAAAGTTATGCACAAACTAATTCAATAGAAGCAAAACTGATAAAAGTTAGTTATGAACGAGTATTTATCTTTCAATAATTAATTTATAAATTTGGATGCTAATCAATGGGAATAAAGATAAACCGAAAATCGTCCAATAATAGGTTGCCTCTAATGGCACAACTTCAAAAACTCCCATTACACCTGGAGTCAATACAACAAAGGCCAGCAGCAAGACACCGATAAAGACTGCACCCCAAACAAATTTATTCTTAAATATACCTGTTTTAATAATCGATCGATTTGTTCGACAATTGAAACTATGCAAAAGCCGAGAAAAGCAAAGAGTAGTAAAGGCCATTGTCATGGCAGTTAAACCACCATCATCTACTTGTAGACCGATTAAAAAAGCTGCAATAACACTAATTGAAATAATTACACCACCAATAACGACCTGTGCCATAAATTTTTTATTTAATAAAGGTTCATTAATATTACGTGGTTTTTGTTTCATTAAACTTTCATCCATTGGCTCTAAGCCAATGCCGATTGCCGGTAAGCTATCCGTCAACAAGTTAATGAACAATAGTTGTACCGGTGCAAATGGGACTGGAAAGCCGCCTAATGATGCAAATAGTACTGCTATTATCGCCGCCGTATTCCCAGAAAGTAAAAATTTAATTGCATTTTTAATATTGGCATAAATACTGCGGCCGTTAGAAATTGCCTTAACAATTGTAGAGAAGTTATCATCGGTTAAAACCATGGAAGCTGCATCTTTAGCAACTTCGGTACCCGTTATTCCCATTGCAATACCAATATCTGATTGTTTTAAAGCTGGTGCATCATTGACACCGTCACCAGTCATCGCAACAAGGTGGCCAGTATCTTGCCAAGCACGAACGATGCGAATTTTATGTTCTGGCGATACTCTTGCGTATACGGAAATATTTTTGACACGTCTTCGTAATTCTTCGTCACTCATTTGCTCAACTTCTGCACCTTCCACCGCTTCTCCACCTTCAGATAAAATACCAATTTGCTTTGCAATGGCAGAAGCTGTTACCTTATGATCTCCAGTAATCATAACCGGTGTAATACCGGCTGCCTTCGCCTTCTCTACAGCCTCTTTCGACTCAGGTCTAGGTGGGTCCATCATGGCAAGTAAACCGACAAAAATTAAATCTGATTCATCATCTGTTGATACGTTGTGATGATCAGGAAGGATTTTATAACCAAGAGCTAACACTCGAAGACCATCTTTAGAAAATTCAAGGTTTGCTTGTAAAATTTTATGACGATCCTCATCCGTTAAATCTCTTATTCCATTAGATGTGGCCATCTTTACAACACGACTTAATAAGACATCTGGTGCACCTTTTGTAATCATTCGAGTCTCATCATTAATTTTATGTACCGTACTCATTAATTTACGGTCTGAATCAAAAGGCACTTCCGCTAACCTTGGATATTGTTTTCGTAAATCAAGCTCATCATCAAGTCCGATTTTTTCTGCTAAATTAACCATAGCCACTTCCGTTGGGTCTCCAATTTCCTTCCCATCTTCGGTTATGGCATCATTACATAAAATAGACATCGTCACAAACTTTTTACCAAAATCATTGTCAGCATCCCAATTATTTTTATCAATGATTTTATTATCGATATATAATTTCTGAATAGTCATTTTATTTTGAGTCAATGTTCCTGTTTTATCGGAGCAGATAACCGATACACTACCTAAACTTTCAACCGAATGAAGCTTTCGAATAATCGCATTTTCCTTTGCAAGTTTCTGCGTGCCAAAGGCAAGTACAATTGTAACGATAGAGCTTAATGCCTCAGGGATCGCTGCAACAGCTAGTGAAACAGCAAACATAAATGAATCGACAAGCTCTCGTCCACGAAACATATCTAAAGCAAAAATAATAATAGCGATGAGAATAACAATAATGGCAAGTTTCTTACCAAAATTATCGAGACTTACTTGTAACGGTGTTTTCTTTTCTTTAGCACTACCTAGTAAATTGGCAATTTTTCCGATTTCCGTTTGCATACCAATATCGGTGACAACTATTGTTCCTCTTCCATAAGTAACAAAACTACCGGAAAATGCCATATTTGTTCGATCACCTATACCAACTTCTTCTGGAATCGCCTCAATGGTTTTATTCACACTCTCCGATTCACCTGTAAGAGAACTCTCGTTTATTTGTAAACTGGCACTTTCAAGAACACGTCCGTCCGCACTAACATAGTCGCCTGCTTCTAAGAATAAAATATCACCCACAATAACTTCCCTTGATGGAATTTCAATTTTTTTACCATCCCGTAATACTTTCGCAGAAGGGGAAGATAACGCTTTTAAACTATTTAAAGATTGCTCAGCCTTTACGTGTTGGATTGTGCCTAAAATCGCATTTAATATTAAAACAACAAGGATAACGATTGAACTTTCAAACTCTCCAATAAAAGCTGAAATAAGTGCTGCAACTAATAAAATAATGACTAGAAAATCTTTAAATTGTTCAAAAAACACTTGGACTGTGCTTTTCTTTTTCGCTTCCTCTAATTCGTTAAAACCATATTGTTGTCTTCTTTTTTTTACTTTTTCATTCGTTAGACCTTGATCCGTAACCCCTAATTCTTCTAATGTCTCTTGAACGGACTTTTTATAAAACTGGGTCATTTTCATTCTCCTTTTACTTAGAAAAATTCCATATTTATATGATTTTATCTATTGACATTTTTATACATGAATCTCTTTCACTTATTTAGAAACCTTCACTTTTTTAATCTATTCCACGTTATATAAGAATGGATATAAAAAAGCTATATTTAGGGGTTTTCCTAAATATAGCACAATAATCGATCAAGTAAAGGAATCAATTTTGTCAATATTAGTACATACATATAGAATCACTGATCATAATATTTACATAACAAATACTATTTTTGTACCCTCATTAAAAATGTCTTCGTCCGTTCCGTTTTCGGATTTTCAAATATTTCTTCAGGTGAACCAGATTCAACAATTTCACCCTTGTCCATAAAGATAATACGATCGGCAACTTCACGAGCAAACCCCATTTCATGAGTAACAACAACCATTGTCATTTGTTCCTCAGCTAAATCCTTCATTACATTTAAAACTTCACCAGTTAATTCTGGATCTAATGCAGACGTCGGTTCATCAAACATTAAAATATCCGGATTCATCATGAGCGCTCTCGCAATGGCAACCCGTTGTTTTTGCCCACCGGAAAGCTTAGCTGGATAAGCATCGGCACGGTCCGCTAAACCTACCTTTTCAAGTAACTCTCTTCTTCTCCTTTCAACTACACTTGCACCTTCTTTTTTTACAAGTTTCGGTGCTAACTCTAAATTATCCTTAACTGTTAAATGAGGAAATAAATGAAAATGTTGGAACACCATGCCCATTTTACTTAAAATTTTTTGAATATCCTTCTGTTTTGCATATTGCCCATTTTTCACTAAATATTCACCGTCAATGGCTATATTGCCATCATCGATTGTTTCTAAATTAGCAATACTTCTTAATAATGTGCTTTTACCTGAACCAGATGGCCCGATAATGGCAACTACTTCTTTACGTTCTACTTGAAAACTGATTTGCTTTAATACGTCTAATTTCCCATATGATTTTTGCAAATTCTCTACCTTAATAATAGACACGTCGATCCCTCCTTTATTCGAATCGATATTTTCGTTCGATTCGTTTTAAAACCCAAGTCAAAGCAAGCGTAATCATTAAATATATAAAACCAGCTACAAAATAGGGTACAATTGTCGCATCTCTGTTAACGGCAGTTTGCGCAAAATGCAACAATTCGGGTACCGCTACAGCGTATAGTAAAGATGTATCTTTTACTAATGTAATAGACTCATTGGATACCGTTGGTAATGATACACGGATCATTTGAGGAATAATAATTTTTGTCATCGTTTGCCAACGATTGAAACCTAACACTTTGGCTGCTTCATATTGTCCGTTATCAATTGCTAGAAGGCCTCCACGGAAAATCTCAGCGAAATAAGCCGAATAGTTCAAAACAAAACCAACACATGCCGCTACAAAGCGATCTAACACTAAGTATTCCCCGATCACCGGTATTAATGGTAACCCGAAACAAATAAATAATAGTTGTAAAAGTAAAGGTGTTCCCCGCATGACATATATAAAACCTTGGACTAACCAAGATAGAGGTTTTATCCGGCTTCGAACAGCCAATGTCAGAACAAAGCCAATCGGTATCGATAACAAAATGACAATAGCAAATAGTAATAATGTAATCTTAGCTCCTTCCAACATTGGCATGATTATCATTTCAAAATAATCGATTGACATACAAATCCTCCTTATTCCAGCATGTTTCATGCTAAACAAAGTCATCTTAAATGCGATTTATAACGATAAAATGGCTGTCCAACGACAGCCCTAATTATTCCCTTTCCATTTGGTATTAATTCAATATTTTGTTTTCGCCAAACCACTTTTCAGATATTTCTGCTGCAGTTCCGTTTTTAATAATTTCATCCATTGCTTTTTGTACTTTTTCTAATAATTCATTGTTTCCTTTTTTTACACCAACTGCATATAATTCGGGAGCTAAAGATTCTTCTAAAACTTTATAAGTATCTGGTTTCAATGTCATATAATAATCAATGACTACCTCATCAATAACTACTGCATCGATTCTCCCATTATCTAGATCTTGTAAAGCTAGAACATTTGTTTTAAATTCCGTGATATCTTTTATTTCTGAAGCAATTTCAGAATTGTTTAATGCATTACTTGCTGAAGACTGGGCTTGTAATCCGACCGATTTACCAGCCAAATCATTTAAACTATTAATTTCTGAATCTTTTAAAGTCACAATGACTTGTGCATTGGCTAGATATGGCTCAGTAAAAAGAACCTTTTGTTTCCGTTCTTCCGTTACTGTATAACCGTTCCAAATTAAATCGATTCTTCCGCTTTGTAGTTCTGTTTCCTTTGAACCCCAATCTATCGGTTGAAAGACAACTTTTGTATCCATTTGTTCACCAACCGCTTTCGCTAAATCAATATCAAAACCAACGATATTATTATTTTCATCACGAAATCCCATCGGTGCAAAGGCATCATCTATCCCAATTATTAATTGATCATTGCTATCCGTACTAGAAGAATCCGTGGAACATGCTCCAAGGGTTAGAATTACAATGAAGAGAAGAAAAATTTTTGTTAACCGTTTCATGTCTAGGTCACCTACTTTGAATTATTTAATCGTTTGATTCTATCGAACGAACTTTCATTGTTTAATTCTTTAACAAACTAAAATATTTGTGTTACATTCACATAGTAACATTTCTATTAATCTTAGTCAATAAATAAATTTACTGTATTAGCAAACTAAAGAATTATATTTATGAAAATCCTACGATAGAGTTACTGCTAATCAGTGTAACTCGCATCCTTCATATTCTTACAAAAAAAATCACCATTCTCTCAATGAGAATGGCGTAAGTATTTATTCATACTCTTTTTCAAAAACTTTATTGCTACGTACTGTATCGAAATGGCGAACTAGTTTTTCAATTTCTGCTCGTTTAGATTCAAAAAATGGTGGCAACGACAATTTTTCCCCCAATGTTTCATACGACTCATCGCCCATAAAACCTGGACCATCGGTTGCAAGTTCAAATAGTATTTCTGGTGAAACCCGGGTATATAAGGAACCGAAATAATATCTTTCTACAAATCCAGAAGTACCAAAACGATACTCTCTTAAATGTTTATCCCATTCTTCTAAATCTTTTTTTCATCAACTCGGAAAGCAGCGTGGTGAACCGTACCAAAACCTTGTCTGCCTGGAGGTAAAGTTGTATTATGTTCTAACCATACTTGGGCTCCATTTCCTCCTTCGCCGACTTCAAAATTATAAAGATCCCCTTCTTTTCCAACTTGTCGAAAGCCGAAAACCGACTCTAAAACTTGTTTGAAATAATCCAAATAAGACACTCGAACAACGATTGGCCCAAGACCAGTAATTGCAAATTCTTCTGGGATTGGACCTTTTTTCCAAGGCGTGCCAGAAGGAACCCCTTTATTGTTTTCATCAGAAATTAATTGATAGTTCTGATCATCAAAATCAACAAATGATAACGATTTTTTACCAAACTGCTCTTTTATACCAAAATTTTTAACACCTAAACGGTTAAAACGTTTTTGCCAATATTCCAAAGCAGCATCATTTGGAACACGAAATGAAGTTTTAAATATTTCATTTGTTCCATGGTCACCTTTCGGAATTCCAGGAAAATCAAAAAATGTCATATCTGTCCCAGGTGCACCAACATCATCTGTAAAGTAGAGATGATAGGTTTGGATATCATCTTGGTTCACCGTTTTTTTTACGAGACGCATACCTAACACATACGTAAAAAATTCATATATCTTTTCTGCACTGCTTGTAATCGCAGTTACATGATGCAATCCTTTTAACTCTTTCATTATAAGTTCCTCCAAATTAATTCTGTTTCAGTTATTTCTAATTCGAGATAAATATATCATAATTCGACCTTCATTGCAATGAATTTATAATTTATAAACATATAGTTGTTTAAATATCAAAAAAGGAATAGCACATCATTGCTATTCCTTTCCTTACTATAATTGAATTAACGATTACTGAAAAATTCTTTTGCTTTTTCTAAATAAACTTCTTCTTCTGGACGAAGATCTTCTTCATAATAGATTGCCTCAACCGGGCAGACTGCTTGACATGCACCACAATCTATACAGATAGCAGGGTCAATAAAATATTGATCTTCTCCCTTTTCTATACAATCGACTGGACATACTTCAACACACTCGGCTGCCAGTTCATTTTTACAAGGTGCTGTAATAACAAAAGCCATTTATTTTTCCCTCCCAAATTCACATCATATCATAATAAAAAACCATACTTATTATAATATACCATAGAATACATTGCTTACAGACTTAAGTTCGAAATTCCAAAAAACTGTAAGCCTTATCTTATTTATAGTAATAGGATAGTCACATGAATTCAAGATTTTTGATTCTCTCAGGGCTCTACTAAAAATTGTCCCATCATGCCTGCATCTTCATGCTCTAAAATATGACAGTGATACATAAAGATTCCTTCATGCTTAAACGTAGCAATCACTCTTACATTTTCACCAGGTTTAACAAGAAAAGTGTCTTTCCATCCAGCTTCATTATCAGGCGGTGGATTACCATTACGATCAAGAATTTGAAATTGGACACCATGAGCATGGAAAGGATGGGTTTGTCCTGTAAAATTACCTACTTCCCAAATTTCAGTTGAACCTAGGTTTACTTCTTCATCAATACGATCCATATCCATTTGAACTCCATTAATACTCACACTACTACCCGTTCCTTGAAAATTAAATTCTCTTTTCGTGGTAGCTTTTCTTTCATCAATTTTTTCAATGGTCGTCAATTTTTCCGGAATTGAATATACTTTGTCACTTGCTTGGTTTACTACAAAAGACATAAAAGATATTCCTTGGTCCTGTAGCTCAACGGTTTCTCCCATTGCAACTTTTGAAAAATCAACTAAAATTTCGGCCCGTTCACCTGATCCAACGGTTAAACTATCCATTCGAACCGGTTTTTCAAGAAAGCCACCGTCACTAGCGATTTGGTAAAATTCTTGGCCGTTACTAAACTTTAAATTATAAATTCTTCCATTAGACCCATTTAAAATACGTAAGCGCATCATTCCTTGTGGAGCTTCTACAAATGGATTTACGGCACCATTTACAAGAATCGTATGGCCTTCAAACCCGACAATCGAGTCTTTCATACCTAATTCATAATCAAGCTGACCATCTCCATCAAAGCGACGGTCTTGTATTATTAATGGCACATCATTTACTCCGTACTCTTTAGGAATTTTTAGAGAATCAGATACCTCATCTTCAATGTAAAATAAGCCGGCCATACCTTCATATACTTGTTTTCCAGTTTTATGCATTTGATGTGGATGATACCAAAGTGTTGCAGCAGGCTGATTAATTGTAAACATTGGATTCCAAGTCTCGCCTGGTTTTATTTCATTATGAGGACCACCATCATTTTCTCCGTCTACTTCTAGCCCATGCCAATGTAAGGTCGTTGATTCATCTAATTCATTCGTTACTTTTACAGATACTTCTTCACCCGTGCGTACACGGATAACAGGACCTAAAAAATTACCATTATACCCTCTTGTGTTTGTAATTATTCCTTCAAAAAACTCCATTGTCCCATCTCGTGCCGTAATTTCAAATTCCGCCTTGTTTGGGGCTGGATTTTTATCTTCTAATAATGGTGGGATAGGTAATGTTTGCTGCTTTGTTACTAACGTATCATTATTCGCTTTTTTAAAAGAAGTAGCAAATACTCCCCAACTATATAGTAAGAGGCCCCCGCCAACAATGAATACGATGACAAATAGCCCTATAAAAATCCAAATCTTCTTTTTCAACAATTACTCCACCTTTCTCTTTGATGACAATATTCACCTTTTTCATAATTCAAGATGTAATAGATAAAAGGTTCCTAATATAAGCGTACTGCAAAATGTATATTTTTCCTTAATTAAAATTGAACATTATATTAATTTTACAGCTTATACATCTTATACATCTTTCGATCGACCAAAAATAAAATTTTATGAATTTGAACATACTATTTGCGAAATCTTCCTTATAACATTCTTGGGGTGAGACATAGACTAAGGTTAACCAAAAGAATAATGACTGTAAAGTAGATTAACAAGAAGAGAAGTTTTGTTGTTTAATGATATAGAATAGAAAGAATTTTGGTTTATGCCAATATTGTTGCGATAGACCCACACAAATCCCAATTGTTAAAATAAAATAAACTATGAAGTAATTTGATTGACTTGGAAAGAGTGAATTGAAATCTATGATTAAATTTTTAATTAAACATTTGATTCCGAACCATGAAAATACAGCAAACGTTTCTGTCAGGGAAAAATACGGTGTTCTCTCGGGAATCCTTGGAATTATTTGTAATGTACTATTATTTACTATAAAGTTGATTATTGGACTAATCGTCAACAGTATTGCTATCATTTCAGATGCTTTCAACAATTTAACAGACTCGGCCACATCTATAATTACTATTATAGGCGCAAAACTTAGTAACCGACCACCAGATAAGGAGCATCCTTTTGGGCACGGTCGATATGAATATATTGCCTCACTGGTAGTAGCATTTCTTATTTTTGCCGTAGGTTGGCAATTGTTAGGAAGTTCATTTAAAAAGATTTTCAACCCGGAACCTATCGAATTTAACTTAATTGCCATTGTTATTCTTGTGATTTCAATACTAATTAAGGTTTGGATGTATTCCTATAATCGATATATTGGAAAAACGATCAACTCTGGACTCAATATGGCAGCTGCAAAAGACAGCTTAAATGATGTGATTGCTACCTCAGGTGTTATCCTTGGCATTATCATTGGAGTGTATGTGAACTTACCAATTGATGGGATCATTGGATTTATCATTTCTCTATTAATTATTTATACAGGATTTATTACAGCAAAGGATTCGGTTTACTTCCTTTTAGGACCATCACCGGAACCGGTAATATTTGAAAAAATAGAAAATATTATTGCGAAAAGCCATATTGTTTCCAATTGTCATGATTTACGTATTCATGATTATGGTCCAGGGAAACAATTTGCTTCTATGCATGTCGTTGTTCCAGCACATATCAGTGTCGAAGAAGCACACAGTTTAATCCATCAGCTGGAGGAAAAAATTAAACTAGAACTTGGCATTGATATGGTCATTCATATTGATCCGAGTAAGGATATAGATGAGAGATTAAAACAAAACGAGGGAATAGAAAAAGGGGACGAGTAACTATCCCCTTTCCGATTTTATTTTTGTCTTTTAAATCACTGAGAAAGGATGTTCTTGATACTTTTTCATATCATCCCCTTAAAACTTCTCTTTATTTCGCTCTTAACATCGCATCCATCATCCGCGCTAACTCAACATTTAACTTAACATTATGAACCCGCATCATCTGAATTCCTTTCGTAATTCCAAGACAAGTTGTTGCCCCCGTTCCAATATCTCGTTCATCCGGTGGCAAATCAAGCACATGACCAATGAATCGTTTACGGGAAGTAGCAAGTAAAATCGGATAACCTAAAGTATGAAACTCTTCCAAATGATTCATAACATACAAATGTTCTTCCATTGATTTAGCAAATCCTAAACCTGGATCAAGAATGATATTTTCTTTCCTAACTCCTGCCGTTAAGGCAATATCAATACTTTCCTCTAAATCTCTTTTCATATCATCAATAATGTTCGAATAATGAGCCTCTTCCTCTTTGCGATTATGCATTAGAATAATCGGAACATCATATTCGGCCGCCACATTTGCAATTTCAGGATCTTTTTTTGCACCCCAAATATCATTTATCATGTCTGCACCTGCTTCCAATGCGGCTCGCGCAGTCTCTGCTTTATATGTATCTACCGATATTGGGATACTTATTTTGTCTCGAACAGCTTGTATAACAGGCACGACCCGCTCGATTTCTTCCTCCGTTGAAAGCGGGGTGTGACCTGGTCTTGTTGATTCACCACCGATATCAATAATATCTGCACCATCTTTTTCCATATTCATCGCATGACTTAAAGCTTTTTCAAGACTTGTATATTTTCCACCATCGGAAAATGAATCTGGCGTTACATTTAAGATTCCCATAATATAGGTTCGTTCCAATAAATGATAGGTTTTCGTTTTTGTTTTTAAAATCATGGGAGTCATCCTCTCGATATATATTTAAAATTTTCTTTTATTATATAAAAACTTCTTCTATATCATATCATAGTTCAAAAAGGGATTGATCTTAACAAAAAAAAAGAATCCATCCTTTTTAATGAAGACAGATTCCTTAATAAAATTTTAATGAAAGTTTTCTAGCTCTTTTCTTTGTTGAAATTCAGCTTTTATTTCAGCCAAAATATTTGGTTCATATATTAAACGTAAAGCTGTTAAAGCAAGAGCTTTGGCACCTGTAATAAGAGCATAATCGCCTCTTTCAGATACTGCTGCTTCTCTAAATTCATCTGTATGAGCCACAAGATCATCTGGCCCAATCTTTATATATGGGTGAATGGTCGGAACAACTTGACTAATATTACCTGCATCAGTCGAACCTATACCTTGTTTTAGATCATGAACCGTCTCCCCAAGTTCTTCAATAACTTCTTGAAAAACTCTATTAAAGCGATCATTTAATAACAAATTATCAACTTCATTTTGAAAAGCTGTAATTTTTACTTTCGCACCAGTTGCCAATGCCGCAGCTTCTGCAATGGCTTTAACACGTTTTGTTACTCCATTCAAACGATTTCTTGTGGAAGCTCGTATAAAAAATCGAGCTTTTGCATATTCAGGTATAATATTTGGTGCATCACCGCCATGGGTTATGATTCCATGAATACGGACATCATCTGTTACATGTTGTCTAAGTGCATTAATTCCATTAAACAATTGAATAACTGCATCAAGTGCATTTATCCCTTCATGTGGTGCAGATGCAGCGTGACTAGATTTCCCAAAAAATTCAAAGTCAAGAGGATCAACTGCAAGAGATGGCGACGTTAAACTAGTTTTACCACTCGGATGAATCATCAATGCCGCATCGATCCCTTCGACTAATCCATGCTTTACAAAACTTCCCTTCGCACTACCATTCGGTCCACCTTCTTCTGCAGGCGTTCCTAATACAATTGCCTCCCCACCTACTTCTTCAAGAACTTTACTTAATGCAATTGCAGCTGCTGTACTCATCGTCCCTATAATATTATGACCACAAGCATGACCAAGACCAGGTAAGGCATCATATTCTGCTAAAAATGCTATAGTAGGACCTGCTTTATTTGATGTTTTCTTTGCAATAAAAGCTGTATCGTGTCCTGCTACTCCCTTTGTGACTGAGAAACCTTCATTTTCTAGTAATTCCGTTAATAAACTAGATGCAAAAAATTCTTGGTTTCCAATTTCTGGGTTTTTATGGATTTTATGGCTTGTAGAAATATAAAGCTCTTTATTTTTTTCAATATTTTCTTTTATTTTTTCTACTAAACTTGTTTTTACTGCTTTCACTGAGACCACCCCTTTTATTTCATTGTTTCTCTGTAATAGATTTTTACCATCCTATTTTATCTAACGGAACAAAAGTTGGAATTAATGCTCCATCGTATTCTTTTTTAATAAATGTAGCGGTGTCTTCTTCTTGGAATAACTCTGCAATTCTTTTTAAAGTTGGATTATCTTTATCTTCCGCACGTACAGCAATAATATTTAAATAGTTAATTGCTGTTTCACTTTCAAGATAAATGGAATCCTTAACAGGGTTAAATCCAGCATCAATGGCAATTCCATTATTGATGATAGAGGCAGCAACATCTGGAAGTACCCTTGGTGTTTGTGCAGCGACCATTTGTTCAAGTTTTAAGTTTAAAGGATTATCAACAATATCGGTCTCAAGATTTGTTAAATTACCATCATACCCATCTCTTAATTTGATGAGCCCAGCTTCTTCTAACAATAGTAACGCCCTTCCCCCATTTGATACATCATTTGGAATCGCAATCGTACTATTTTCAGGTATATCTTTTACATCTTCATATTTTTCTGAATAAAGTCCCATAGGAGCAAGAACTGTTGTTGCAATTGGTACTAAATCTAAATTATGTTCATCAATAAATTGGTTGAAATAAGCAATGGTTTGAAAAGCATTCGCGTCTAATTCCCCTTCAGCAAGGGCAGTATTAGGCTGAACATAATCATTAAATGATACAATTTCAATTTCAATTCCTTCTTTAGCTGCCTTTTCAGCTACATAATCCCATTGTCTCGTGTCAGTCCCACTAATTCCTACTTTTACTTTTTTCGTCTCATCATCGGATGAGCAAGCAACTGTAAATAAAACAATGAATAAAATGAATATACCAACTAGTATTTTTTTCATATATGTTTCCTCCAATTCTGTCATTATCTTCTTCTAATTTTTCTTGACAATATGTTTCCTAAGGATTGAATTCCTTGCACCATAATAATTAAAATGAGAACTGTTATCACCATTGTGACAGTGTCAAACCGTTGATAACCATAGGTAATTGCCAAATCACCAATTCCACCTCCGCCAACTGTACCTGCCATTGCGGAAGCTCCAATCAAACCAATAGTAGCAATTGTTATATTTACGACTAATGAACTTAGTGCTTCTGGAAGTAGAAATCGAAATATAGTCTGTAATGGAGTTGCTCCCATCGCTTTTGCAGCTTCAAGTACCCCCGGGTCTATTTCTAAAAGTGAACTTTCAACTAATCTTGCAATGTAAGGACCAGCATAAAAGACAAGTGGAACAATTGCTGCAGAAGTACCAATAGAAGTACCCACGATTAATCTAGTAAGCGGTATGATAGCGACCAATAAAATAATGAATGGGATCGAACGAAAAATATTAATAATTCCATTAAGCACAGTAAATATTGGGATATTCTCTAATATTTGACCTTTACGTGTAACAAAAAGGAAAATCCCTAGAGGCAATCCTAGTAAAACAGAGAATAATAAAGATAGACTAACCATTTGTATCGTCTCAACTAATGCCTCAATAATTTGCTCTCCATTAACTAGCATGACTTGTCACTTCCTTTAGATGTATTTGCTGATGATTCAAATAATTGATAGCTCGTTGAATCTCTATATCATCACCAATAAATTCAATGATCAAGTTACCAAAAGATTGCCCTTGTAATTCTGTAACATTACCAAACAAGATCGTTATATCGACATTGAATTTTTTGGCCACTTGTGAAATAAGGGGGCTTTCTGTTTGCTGACCAAAGAAACGGATTTGGTAAATACTTTTCGAACGATTTCCCTCTTTTAAAATTTCTTTGATTGATGGAGGAAATTGATCATTCATTACTGTACTTACAAATTTCCTTGCAGTTTCTGTCTTTGGTTTTGAAAATACTTCAAATACAGTACCTACTTCTATGATCTTTCCTGATTCCATCACTGCGACTCGGTCACATATTTCACTTACAACTGACATTTCATGGGTGATCATTAAGATCGTAATTTTGTATTCTTCATTAATTTTTTTCAATAATTGAAGAATGGAACTTGTTGTCTGAGGATCCAGTGCTGATGTGGCTTCATCACAGAGTAAAATAGATGGTTGTGTAGCTAAAGCTCTTGCAATACCGACACGTTGCTTTTGTCCACCTGACAATTGATCAGGATAATCATTAAGATTATCTGCTAAACCAACAAACTCCAGTAACTCAATAACCCTTTCACGTATTCTTTCTTTCGGTTTTTTAGCTAGAATAAGTGGCATTGCTACATTAGCATAAACTGTCTTTGAATTTAACAAATTAAAATGTTGAAAAACCATACCTATGTTTCGTTTTACTTCTCTAATTTGTTTTTCAGTTAATTGAGTTAAGTCCTGTCCATCTACAATTACTTGACCAGATGTAGGAGGCTCAAGATAATTTACACATCGGAGTAGGGAGCTTTTCCCTGCACCACTATACCCAACAATTCCAAATATTTCTCCTTTGTTAATTTTAAGATTAATATTTTTTAAAGCATGAACTGTCTTATCCTTACTTTTATATTCCTTCTCAAGATTAATGAACTCAATCACGGATAATCCTCCTTTATACAAATGAATAAGTTCTAAATTTTTTACTAATCGATTTCTCTATTTCGTTATGGGAAACGTTGTACAAATACTGATGTTTTTTAAATTAAAAAAACCTCTTCTGAAATAAGAAGAGGTTTAAATGCATCATAATTATAAGACCTCTTCCTATCTTCCAAGGTAAAAACCTTGCAGGATTTGGCACGGTACAAAAATGCCCGTTGCCGAGGTTTCATTGGGCCAGTCCCTCCACCTCTCTTGATAAGAAGATTTTATTTAATTATCTATTACTTTAAAAATCTAATTATTTAATAAATTAATTAATAATATATTATTTCAACAATCAAAAGTCAATGCTAAATTTTTATTTTTTTAGTTGCGATATAAATATATAAAAAAGTGGGCCCAAAAGAGACTTTATATGGGACCCATCCTTTCCTTCTCAACTATAAACTAAATAACTTTATCATTTATACGCCATTGTTGCATTAACGGCCTTTTTCCAACCTTTGTAAAGCTCGTTACGAACTTCTTCCGTCATACTTGGTTGGAAATCTTTTTCTTGATTCCATTGTCTCGCAATTTCGTCTTGATTTTCCCAATAACCTACAGCTAATCCTGCTAAATATGCTGCACCGAGGGCAGTAGTTTCTTTTACATAAGGTCTTTCTACCGCAACATTCAAGATATCGCTTTGGAATTGCATTAAAAAGTTATTAGCGACTGCTCCACCATCAACCCGTAAAGACTTAACAGGAATTTTTGCGTCTTTCTCCATGACATTTAATACATCTTTTGTTTGGTACGCTAATGATTCAAGGGTTGCACGAATAAAATGCTCTTTTGTCGTTCCTCTTGTTAGTCCGAAAATCGCTCCACGAGCTTCACTGTCCCAATATGGTGTACCTAAACCTACAAAAGCTGGGACTACATATACACCTTCCGTTGATTCAACACTTGTAGCGTATTCTTCACTTTCCCCAGCATGTTTAAACATACGTAATCCATCACGCAACCATTGAATGGCAGACCCAGCAACGAATATACTTCCTTCTAAGGCATATTCAACACGACCATCGATTCCCCAAGCAATCGTGGTTAACAAACCGTGTTCCGATTGGATTGCTTTTTCTCCTGTATTCATTAACATAAAGCAGCCTGTTCCATACGTATTTTTTACCATTCCAGGTTGAAAACATGCCTGACCAAATAAGGCAGCTTGCTGGTCACCGGCAACGCCCGCAATTGGAATATTTTGTCCAAAAAAATGATAATCAACTGTATATCCATAAATTTCAGAGGATGGTCGAACTTCTGGAAGCATGGATGATGGAACGGATAATATATCTAAAAGCTCATCGTCCCACTTAAGCTCATGAATATTATACATTAATGTGCGTGATGCATTGGAATAATCGGTTACATGAACTTTACCACCAGAGAATTTCCAAATTAACCAAGTGTCAATAGTACCAAATAACAAGTCACCTTTCTCCGCTTTCTCCCTTGCACCTTCGACATTGTCTAAAATCCATTTTACCTTCGTTCCAGAGAAATAAGGATCGATTAATAATCCCGTTTTGTCTCTAATTGTTTGTTCATAACCAGCCGTTTTTAAGTCTTGGCAAATTCCTTCTGTTTGACGTGATTGCCAAACAATCGCATGATAAACAGGCATTCCCGTATTTTTATCCCATACAACCGTTGTTTCCCGCTGATTCGTAATACCGATTCCTGCTATTTGTTCAGGATTAATATTGGACTCAGCTAAACATGTAGCAATAACAGATAGAACTGATCCCCATATCTCATTGGCATCATGCTCCACCCAGCCTTGTTTCGGGAAATGTTGGGTAAACTCTTTTTGTGCAATATGAACGATTTCTCCCTTTTTATTAAATAAAATTGCCCGTGAACTTGTTGTACCTTGGTCAATCGCTAACATAAATTTTTCCATTATGATTTCTCTCCCATCTCTATAATACTACTTATCTACTACTTTCATATTTCATAACGTTTATACGTTTTTTATGATTTATAATATGGCTATGCTTAAATTATAAAACTATACTTATTTAACTATGTTAATATCACTTTTTTCAACTGAATTCTTTTTTGTTATTGCATATATTACAACAAAAATAATAGCGCTTCCAATCAAAACAAACCATGAGCCGGCTAAAAATTGACTTTGAAATGCCCAATTATAAAATACACTTGCTAATAATGCTCCAACAATTGGACCTACAATCGGAATCCAAGCGTAACCCCAATTTGACTTACCTTTATTTGGAATTGGTAATAAAGCATGTGCTAATCTCGGACCAAAATCCCTTGCAGGATTAATAGCATACCCTGTTGTACCACCTAAACTCATCCCAATACTAACAATCAGAAAACCTACAATGAAAGGATTTAAACCATTAGCAAACTCATTTGCTCCTATTGCGAAAATCCCGAGCACTAATACGAACGTTCCTATAACTTCACTGATGAAGTTACCGAATAAATGCGGGATGGCTGGACTTGTTGCAAAAGTATCAAGAATCGCAACTTGATCCTTTGTTTCTTTCCAATGAGGTAAATATTGAAAGTATACAATAACAGCTCCAATGAAAGCACCGATTATTTGAGCGATAATATAAGTTGGTACAAGATTCCAAGCTAGATCACCTGATAGTGCAAAGGCGAGAGTCAAGGCAGGATTCAAATGAGCCCCACTATACTGACCGACAGCATATGCCCCCATTGCAACAGCAAGCCCCCATCCAAAAGTAATCACAACCCATCCACTATTATTGGACTTTGATTTTTTTAAACTTACTCCGGCACATACACCGACCCCTAGAATAATTAAGATCGAAGTACCTACCAATTCTGCTAAAAATAATGTCATTACCATACACCCCTTTACGAATAGATACAAAAAAGAGACCACGTAACCTATCGATAAAGATAAGTTTGTGATCTCCTATTCTCTTTCACATAACCTTCATCATTAACTTGTAAATTGAATTTATCACAAGGAGAAAACGCTGTCAACATGAATCTCTATTTTAACTTTAATAACGTAGATATGTTGTTAAATATTCGGGTTCTTACTTCAAACAACCATAATTAAAAGGAATTTATTATTCTTGCGGTTCATAATATTCCCATAAGTTTTTACTTGATGTCGTAATCGTAATTGCACCAGCATTTATGGCTTGCTCCACTTCCTCTACCGTCTCAATAAAGCCACTAGCGATAATTTGCTTTTCAGTCTGTTGACAAAATTGCTTGATAAGCTTCGGAACTAAACCGGGTAACAGTTCTAGAAAATCTGGATCCGTTCTTTGGATAAGTTTACTGCTTTTTTCCATCGAATTCGTATCGAGTAGAAATATACGTTGAATTGTGACAGCACCTTTTTGTTTAGCTCTTTCAATTACAGCTGGCTTCGTAGATATAATTCCATACGGTTTGAATTCTTGACAAATATATTCAGTTGCAAATTCATCAGCCTTTAGACCTTTAATTAAATCAATATCAATTAAAATCTTTTTCTCATATTGACTTGCCAGTTTAAAAATAGGTTTAAGTCTAGAAATATGAGCATTTAATACAGCATAATATTCATAATTACTCGTCATTATTGAATCTACATCTTTCATATTACCAATTACAGGAATAATTGTTTGCTTCGTAAAATCCATCTTATTCACCTAATTTATCTAGTTAATTTTTCATTTTAATATCATTGTTATTTTAACAAAAAATGTAGACGAAGAATAAAAAGAAGAAAAGAGCACACCTAAGACACCAATAGGGAGAGTTATAAGAAATAACAGATTAAGGTGCCACATTCTTTGACCTATGATTGAATACAAATTGTATGGCGATTAAAGTAGCAAAGCCTACCCAAATACATTCAAATTGGTATAGGCTTCGAACTACAAAAATGAAAATCTATTGTATTTAATGTTCACTTACAAATTGAGCCTGTTTTAATATTTCCTCTAATTCCCTTTGATAACGCTCTGTCATTTCTGGATCCCAATTAAAATAAGATTGCATATATTGGATTACATTTTCTTTATATTGATTAACGAGATGAATATTAAATAGTACCGCTCCCGTTCTACGAAGGAAGAAGTCTACAGGTGTAACAACCATTTCATAAGTTAACGCATATTGTAATTCTGCAAAAAGTGTGATAGGCAATTCAAATTCTTTTGCTGTATCAGCGTTATTTTTCACAATATCAAATAACCGATATACATTCGAGCCATATTTCGATGCGAGACTTTCTGCTTCTTCTTTTGATAAACCGCTTGATTGGCCTATTTTACTAGCTTCATTTATGAACTCATTAAATTTAGCGGATCCGCCTACATCTCCTCCAGATATCGGAGTGTGTTTAGTCACACATGGACCGAACTGTTTTCCATATTCCTTTTCAAATTTATCAACTAATAAATCAACAATTTTTTCAGCCATTTTTCGATAACCTGTTAATTTACCGCCTGCTATTGTCATTAATCCAGATTCAGATTCCCAGATCTCATCCTTACGTGAAATTTCTGAAGGATCTTTTCCTTCTTCCCAAATTAATGGACGGACTCCTGCCCAGTTTGATTCTACATCCTTCTCCGATACTTTTACATCTGGAAACATAAAATTAATCGCTTTTAAAAGATAGTCCAGATCTTCTTTCGTCATTTGCGGATTTATCGGATCTGAATCATAAAAAGTATCCGTTGTACCGACATATGCCTTTCCTTCGCGTGGAATAGCAAAGACCATTCGTCCATCCGGCGTATCAAAATATACCGCTTGTTTTAATGGGAATTTTGATTGGTCGATAACAATATGAACACCTTTTGTTAATTGTAATACCTTCCCTTTTTTAGAGTTATCTTTTTCACGGATCGTATCCACCCATGGACCTGTTGCATTTACAACTTTTTTCGCACGAATTTTGTATGTTTCACCCGTTACTTGATCTATAACTTCAACGCCAATGACTTTCCCGTTTGAATAAACTAATTTTTCTACTTTTGAATAATTTAGAACTGTTGCACCCTTTTCAACAGCTTTTTTCATGACTTCAATTGTTAATCGTGCATCATCTGTACGATATTCAACATAAATGCCGCCACCTTTAAGACCTTCTTTTTTTACTAACGGTGCTTTTTGTAATGTTTGCTCTGCTGTTAACATTTTTTTTCGTTCACTTTTTTTAACACCTGCTAAGCGATCATACAAAGTTAATCCAATTGATGTAAAAAATTTCCCGAAAGTTCCATCTTTAAAAAATGGTAATAACATCCATTCAGGTGTTGTTACATGCGGCCCGTTTTCATATACAATGGCTCGCTCTCGTCCTACTTCTGCTACTTGTTTTACATGGAATTGTTTTAAATAACGTAAACCACCGTGAACAAGTTTCGTAGAACGACTAGACGTACCTGCAGCAAAATCCTGCATTTCTACTAAAGCTACTTTCATTCCTCGAGTTGTTGCATCAAGGGCAATTCCTGCCCCAGTAATACCACCACCTATAACAACAACATCAAATTCATTATTTTTAAATGTATCAATAATTTTTTGTCGATTTTTATTTGAAAACTGCATAGTTTTGGCCTCCTAAAAATTAGTGGTTAACAAACAAAAAGACCAAAAAACTAAGGCGAAGGGCATACTTCGACTCGTTTTTTGGTCTCCTTATCTCTACATCATATCAACTTTGATTTTATTATAACATAGATTTAAATCATTGAAAATGTATTTAACTTGAAAATAAAAAAGGGAGCGTCGCAAATGCCTCATGAGTAGGAAAGTTTCTAATTATATTTTTAGAGGAGTGTGTGTGCAGAATTGGAGACTTATGACTACTTACGAATAAATAAATAGTTATAAGCATATTTATAAATAATTGGCAGAAAGGAGTTTATTGCATGAGCAATTTCAATCCAGGGAGACTCTTTGTGTCATACGCCAATGGTGTTACTGCTACGGGTCCCATCTTTCCAAGATGTTACACACTCACTCACTCCGATGTTACAGGTGAACTTTTTTTAACAATTGGACTTCATTATGTATGGGGAAATATCAATTCTAATAGAGATGAAGTATTAGGAACATGGAAACAAAGTGGTAAGTTCTTATATTACTATGTTTATATATATTTAGATCAAGGGGAATATGATTTAAATGTAATAGCAAAACGCAATGAAGTATTTAGACGTGAATTGCCACTTGCATTAACAGCGATTCGGTACGGAGATAGGTTTTTATTCGACGCATATCCTAATCTAGACCAAGCTTCGATAATAATTAACTTTATATCTGCCTATCCTCAATTTGCTAGGCAAGAAAATTGGGGAATTTTCCACAAATTTAAGTATGAAGTAATTAACGAAGAATAGATGAGGCAGGAATGACGCACAGTTTGTCAAGAGTTGAAAAGTGTATTGATAACGGACCAATGGAATTGTTCTGGGAGCACTCAAATGTGAGAAGTACGATTTACATAAATGTGAGACATTTGAAGAACTCTTATAAGCAATTGAAGAATACATTTACTTCTCAAACAATGAAGATATCAAGTAAGAATAAACGGCCTTTCATTTGAATAACATTTGTTAGACACAAAAACTCCCCCTGAGGTAAGCTGATTTTTATTTTTTATCAGTCTACCTTAAGGGAAGCATATCAATCGCGGTAGCCTTTTCAATTTTTCATTATTATATAATTTTTATTTAAAAATATTTCTCAACTATTCACCTGAAGCTCTAATTCATTAGAAATTAATTGTTGGTCAACTAATTTTTTATACAATTGATTTGATTGGTACAATTCATAGTGTTTACCATATCCTGACACTATTCCATTCTCTAAAACAACAATGCAATCCGCATCTTTAACAGTTGAAAGCCTATGCGCAATAATGATTGTCGTTCTATTCTTCATTAAATTATTTAACGCATCTTGAACACGAGATTCGGATTGACCATCTAAATGAGCTGTAGCTTCATCTAATAATAAGATTTCTGGATCTCTTATAATAGCCCTAGCAATAGCTATTCTTTGTTTTTGACCACCTGATAAACGTACCCCCTTTTCTCCTACTTCTGTATCTAAGCCTTGGGGGAGAGAAGAAACAAAGGATTCTAAATCAGAAATCTGTAAAGACTTAATAATTTCTGATTCACTTATGTCTCGCTTTATTCCGTACAACAAGTTATCTCTAATACTACCTTCCATAATAGGTGTATCTTGGCTAACATAAGAGATTTTTTCTCTCCACTCCTTTAAGTTATATGAATAAATAGATTTTCCATTATAAAGAATATCCCCATTATCTATTTGATAAAATCGCTCTATCAAAGAAAATATCGTTGTTTTTCCTGCTCCACTTTCACCTACAATTGCCGTTTTTTGACCTTTTATAGCTGAAAAAGATATATTATTTAATACTTCTTTTTCAGCAGAATAGGAAAATCTAACATTTGCGAATGTAATTCCAGGTTCTGTTTTTATAGAGAGATTATCAATATTTGTTACAATATCTTCTTCAGATTCTTCTTCTAACAATGACTTAATGCGCTCTGTTGCTCCCATTGTTCTTTGGGCATGAGTAAAAAATTGAGCCATATTTGTTAATGGGGTAACAATCTGGAAAATATAAAATACAATCGCTACTAATGCTCCTGCTGACATACCACCAGTTGCAACTTGGTAACCACCATAACCAAAAATACATATTAAAGCCATAAGATTTGTCGATGTGATAACAGGAGACACTATTGCTAGGATTTTTCCAGATTGTATACCATAATTATATAGCTTTCTAGCATGGTTACTCCCCCGAATTGATTCCTCATCTTCAGCAACAGAAAATTTTACTAATCGTATTTCACTTAATACCCTATTAAGATTCCCCTGAAATGATGCAGTTTCACTTTGCAAATTTCTTGAAACAGCATACATCTTTTTACCAAGGGGATTTATTATTAAAAACGCAAGTGGAAATACAATTAGGAAAATTAGTGCCATTGTCCAATCTATTAGGAAAAGGATAATAACAGAACCAACAATAGAGATTAAACCAGTAATAAAAGGTATTAACTGATCAACGAAAAAGCTTTTCATTACAAATGTATCATTTGTAATTCTACTCATAATCTCTCCTGAATTATTAGAATCAAAAAATCTTACTGGAAATCTTATTACTTTATTCCATAAATCTTCTCTTAATCGTACAATAATTTTCTCGCCAATTAAAACCATCATATAATATGAGATAGCTGAAAGTGCAATTTGAAACATGAATAGTGCAACTAAACCAAGTAAAATTAATACATTTATTTCCTCTATTACTAATAAATCAACAAGATTCATCGCAATCAATGGAACGAAAAGCGAAACACCACTTTGAATAATTGTTAATAAAAATGCCAATCCAAGTAACAAACGTGAGGGCCTGTACCTATTTATAATACCAATGAATTGCTTAAAAGATAAACCTTTCATATTTGAATTATCCTTTTCATTTTAAAAATTTTCTTTCTAATAATGCTTACGTAAAATCCTTTTTAGTATATAACTTATTAAAATAATAACCTAGGATTCAGTATTAAATAATGTTAGATTACTCTTTTATTATTAAACCGAATACTAAATAGAGTTTCAGATTAAGTAAGTTTTACAATCAGTCATAGCTGCAGAATGTTTTTATTTTTTCCTTAATAATACTGCAAAGGAATCTAATTCATCTGAATATTCCCCGCCATTAACATCAGCATAAACCTTTTCAAGTTTAAATCCACTTTCATTTACTTCCTTTTCCAAATCTTCAATACTAAAATGTTGATTCCAGTAGTTATAATTTATTAATTTTCCATCCCCAAAAGCAATTACATTACTTGCCAAAGTAACTTTATTAGGGAATTTTTTTGAAGAATATAGTACCAAATGTTCCTTATCAGAAAATGGGCTACCTTTATCCGCTATCCACCACATTAATTTTTGTTCATAATTCTCATAACTCTTCTCAGATAACACATCCATTAGTAATAATCCTTCAGATTTTAAACCACTGTGGATATTGCGAAGTATTTTTTTTCTTTTTTCAGGTCCAAAGACTCCATAAATTTGATAGATTAGTAGAGCTATATCAAATTTTTGTTCAAGTTCGATACTTGTAAAATCTTCATTTCTATACTCTATTGATAAGTTTTCTTCTTTTGCCGCATTAATTGCGAAATCAATAGCATTTTTGTTAAAATCAATTCCTACAACTTCATATCCTAACTTTGCTAATCTTTGAGAATATAGGCCTGGGCCACAGCCTAAATCAACAATATTCTTGTACTTTTCAACAGGTGCAACATTATGAATAAAATCAACAGCTTCATTAATAAAATCACTTCCCCTGCTACCCCCAGGGATATTCTCATCAAAATATGACTTCATGACTAGATCTGCTCTTTCTTGATCAAGCCAAATCTCATGTGTCCCTTCCTTAAACGGCTCGGGAGTTTTTGCTATCTCTAATAATCTTTTGATTGCCATTATTCTAACACCTTCTGTTGAATTTTTTTATAAAATATGATTGAATTGTTTAAAAGGCGCTTAGCTGAACTCCACTTCAGCTAAGCCCCAAAGTAATTTTTTGTACATTTATAGAGTTTTGTTTTGTTAATTTAAAGTTATTAAATTTTAATAACAAGTTAATTCAGTTAACAACTTTGACTTAATGTGGACCAAAAGCCTGTAGTTGTTGTCACTGTCCATGTTGTAGTAATTGTTGCTTCTGCTGCTTGACCTTTTCCTTCTGTATCATGGGCCAGTTTTTGTAATTCAAGTACCTTGTTCATTTTCCTCACCTCCTTTTAATAAGTACTTAATTCGCTAAAATCAACAGCTTCATTAATAAAACCACTTCCCCTGCTACCCCCAGGGATATTCTCATCAAAATATGACTTCATGACTAGATCTGCTCTTTCTTGATCAAGCCAAATCTCATGTGTCCCTTCCTTAAACGGCTCGGGAGTTTTTGCTATCTCTAATAATCTTTTGATTGCTATTATTCTAACACCTTCTGTTGAATTTTTTTATAAAATATGATTGAATTGTTTAAAAGGCGCTTAGCTGAACTCCACTTCAGCTAAGCCCCAAAGTAATTTTTTGTACATTTATAGAGTTTTGTTTTGTTAATTTAAAGTTATTAAATTTTAATAACAAGTTAATTCAGTTAACAACTTTGACTTAATGTGGACCAAAAGCCTGTAGTTGTTGTCACTGTCCATGTTGTAGTAATTGTTGCTTCTGCTGCTTGACCTTTTCCTTCTGTATCATGGGCCAGTTTTTGTAATTCAAGTACCTTGTTCATTTTCCTCACCTCCTTTTAATAAGTACTTAATTCGCAAGTGTTTACTTGCTGATTAGCAAAAAGTATTTAGATTTTGTTACTGTTCCAGTAGTTGCTTAGCTTTTGTTCTTTCTAAAAACTTGTCAACATTGATTAAAGGTAACCAGTATAATGGATTTTCCTTAACAATTGCCATCAATGCTAAAATTATTCCTGAACTTCCAGTGTACACGTCATCTGCCAATCTATAAGAAAATTGCCCTGGAAAGACATAGTAATCATCTTTCTCAATTAAAAATATATTAAGTAGACTTAATACACTAGAGAGTATTTCTTCACGCGATTTACCAGACTCAATCATTGATGGGATTAAAAGAAAACTACCTGCTCCATCAAATAAACTGCCGCTAATTGTGCAACGTGTTTTGTATAATTTTAAAATTGCGTCCATCTCTTCCCTATAAAGGTCTTTTCCACTCACATGATTTAAGAACCATATTGATATAGCAATTCCAATAGATCCTCCAGAGAGGTATGGCAATAAGCGATTATTATTATCAAGTGTTTGAAGTACTCCCGATGTATCATCTTTCTGTGTTCTCTCTAAATCTTTCTTTAAAAATGACTCAGCCTTTTCTAAATATTTCTCATTATTGGTAGCTGAATAAAGAGCTGAATAAAACAAAGATACACCAGCTAATCCATCAATTACTCCTATATCTACTGCCATCCAGTCATTAGTTTTTAACGGCTCACCATTCATTCTGTTTAAGTCAATTAATCTATCTAAATTTTCAGATATATCCAAATATTTTTTATCCTTTGTTTCTAAATATAAACTAATCATGAATAAACCTACTCCTGCAATACCTGAGCGTAAAGAAATATTTTTCTCATTAATACTCTCTTTTATATTCATTAGCTCATTATTGACAACATCTATATAACCACTTTCATAAAGTAGAGCCAATATACCAGTCTTTCCTGTCAATAATCCATTGTCTTCTATTTTATCTAAGTTATCTAATAAATAATTATTAATCCAATTATCAACTTCTTTAGAGCAGATTTGTTTTTTAATAAGAGTAAAAGCAGCCCCACTTCCACCAGTCAAAAAGTTAAATTTTCCACCGCTCATCTCGAATTGTCGTATGTCGCCATTTATGAATCTTTCATCATTTGTCAAATTTTTTTTAATTCCTCTTAACAGCTTATCGATAATAAAGGAGATGTTATAGTTACTTGAGTGATTATTTAGATTAATTTCTCTAGGGGTATACTCTTGGTAGGATTTTATTCTCATATCACATTTCTTTTGTAATTTTACAATAAAGTTAAAAAATGACTCTTCGTAATTTTCCCTCATCCAATTAAAGTGATTATTCTGCAGATATCCATCCAAGTCTTCTGAGGAGGTAACTGGAAGTGCTAAATATTTAATTAATCTTTTTAGTCCAAACCAATCTCTTGCACCACTCACTTTGATATCCCGTGAAACAAACCCAATTGTAGCCATACCAGTTCTTTCTTCAGAATATACAGGCTTAGCAGTTTCAAAATCTATTAACCTAACAGTTAAATCATCTGTTACTATTACATTTGCGGGTTGCAAATCATTCATAGCTACTCCATTTTTATGTATATTATCTATTAAGGTGAAAAGTTGTAATAGTATGTCTTTAACTTTTTCTGTATATATTTTAATATTATTCCTAGTCCCAATAAAAGGGAAATTTTGTGCAGTCCATTGTCTTAAGTCTTGTCCCTCAATGTATTCTTCAACCAAAAAGCAATGTTCCCATTCTTGGAAATAGTCAATCAAATCAACAACACCAGGTATATCTTTAAGTTTTATTAATGCCTCATATTCAATTTTTTGTCTTGCTATAGCATCTTGGGCCGCCCCATCTAAACCAGCTTTTGGTCTAGCTTCCTTTATAATAACTTTCATTTTGTCCTTTTTCCTGGTCGCTAAATATACCCCACCAGCGTTACTATAATTAATTGCATTTTCAATATCGTATTTTTCTAAATTTCCTTCCTGTATTTTTTCTTTTTCAACGTATTTATTTATAGAATTAAGATAATCATCAAAATCTTTTACAAAATCTGGAACATGATAAAAGGGAGTTCTTTGATCTTTAATTAAATTTCCTTCCAAATCTCTAATACAATGCTCTCCATTTTCATTTAATATAGCTCCAAATCCTCCATATCTATAGAATACATTACTATCTTTCCATCTCTTATCATTTAGAATATACGGTCCTTTTTTGAAATCCTTGGTTGCGTCTGAAATAATATCTAACAATTCAACAAAATGTTTGTTATTGATAGGATATATTGTTATAAATTTCCCAGAAGAAGCACGATTAGCGTCCTTTGCATTCATTCGAAGAAAACTATCTCTATCCTTAAGATGTTTAAACGTTACCTTTTGTTCAATACATATATGAGCAACCCTCTCTAGTAAACTTTGTGATTCTTCCAAAGTTGCAGTTACGTGGATTTTCCAACCCTGCTCTGGAAGGATTAATCCCTTAACTTGATAATGTTTCCAAACTGAGTCTTCTTCTGAAATAATTGTATATGTATCAGGTACTCCTTTTAGTTCATATTCTGTATCTCTTTCTATTACCTTCATTTTACTGAAGTATTCTGACCCTGGTTTCATATATTGAAGATAAAGCATATTACCGTTCATAGTCTCCCTCCTTTTCTATTAACAACAAGTTCTATTAACAACAAGAAATAACAGATTAATTTATTAATCTGAAATTATACTATAGATGAATCTTCTACCTACTTGATGTACTAATCACATAATCTAAAATTCTTTCTTTCGATAAATAATTACAGCAATTAAATATGAGAGAGTAAATACAGTAATACCAAGTACTATAAATAAAATCGGAACTAATAAAGACGAATCTATGGATAACGGTAATTTGACTATTAAATCTTCTACTAAGAATTTGATTCCATAATAAACAAATAGACCTACAAATCCTCCTCCAAGTACAAATGCATCAGATTTGTCTGCACCAAAGATATAGAGGAACGGGTATATAAGCGCACCTGCAAAAAGAACTACGAAAATACCAGAAGAAATAATATTAATTATGCCATTTATTTGTGTTTCAAAAATTAGATCATATGTATAAATAACAATATATGAAAGAAATGCTCCGATAATCACAACCGATAAGTAAAAAATATAGTGACTTCGGACAATATTAGACCTACTAACCGGTAAGGTAAGTACATATTTATCATAACCAGACTTACTCTCTATTTTTATAACTTCAAGTGAAGGCAAAGTCATTAATAATATAATTAACATAGCGGCCACACCACTTATCATAGGCCCTGCAAAAAATAAAAGTACACCAGCAATCAATAATGCGAGACCTACATATGCAAAAATACTTCGATAAACTAGGTAATAGTTTGTCAATAATAGACCTTTCACTTAAATTTCACTCCCTGTTAGTAAGATACTAAGTTCTTCCATTGAAATCTTTTTAGAGCTAAGGTCCTTTGGCAATTCCATTTTATTTGATACAAGTATTCTAGAATAAGAACCATAGTCCCTTTTTGCAACAACTATATTTCTATTTAGTAAAGATAATTGTTCCTTTTTGATATCAACAATTGCAAATTTTTCAAGAATCTTGTCTTTTCTCTCATTTAATAAAATTTTACCATTTTTGATAAAAACAATATGACTAGCAATTTTCTCAATATCACTCATAATATGAGAAGAAAGTAATATCCCACCACTACTCTCTCTCACAAAGCTTTTTAACTCACCTAAGACTTGTTCTCTTGATGAGGGATCAAGCCCTCCTGTTGCCTCATCTAGTAATAGTAGTTTTGCATTATGTGACAGTGCAACAGCTATAGAAAGTTTCATTGACATCCCACGAGAAAATTTATATATTTGTTTATCTTCGGGGAGAGAAAAAGAATTAACCAATCGGAAAAAATCATCTTGATTCCAAGTATTAAATATTCTCAAAAAAACTTTATTTAGTTGTTTGACTGTTAGGTGCGCCGGTAAATTCATAGCATCGAACACTACTCCAATTTTTTCTTTCATCTTAGGCTGTTTATGTATATTTTCTTTGCCAAAGATTTTTATTCTACCTGAATCCTGAGAAACTAGACCTAGTATTGTTTTAAATGTGGTAGATTTACCTGCACCATTATCACCAATAAAGCCAACTATTGATCCTGACGGAACATTGAATGTAACATTTTTTAAAACAACTTTATTGCCATATCGCTTTGTAATATTTTGAACATCTAATAAGTACGACATTTTCTCACTCCAACATATTATCTTAGTATATATATGTATTCTACTTACACCCGTTAAATCATTTATTTTTTCAAAAATTATCTTTCTATTCAGAATAATAATGTAGAATAATACATTTTAAAAGGGGCTTTTGAATCGTTTTGTTTTTTTTATTAGGTCTAAGAGCCTATGTTTTTACTTATTTTTGTTTGTACATCCAAGGTTATGAAAATAATATAGGAGAGAATAAATAGTATTTTTCCATTGATTGATGTTAAATTAATAGATGGATACTACCTTAACACTACATTAAATAAAAAAATTTATAAAAAAATAACAAGTATCATTACTTAATGATTAGTGTCGAACTTGATTCATCAGAAAAATGTAAGTGTAGTACTTCTTCTAGGTCCTTTTCGGTTAATTTTTCTAATATTTGTATTACGTCAAATAAATTCGTCCCATTGAAATGATAACGTGTGAATTGATTTGCAATAAATTGAGGCGAATTAATAGACCTTAAAAAGCAACCAATTTCCTTATTTACTACACGTTGTGCATTATCTCTTTTTATCGGATCCCTTTTAAATCTAGAAACCGTTTCATATACAGTATTAATAACTTCTTGAGGCTCTTTACTTTCCCCACTAATTATGGAGTAACCAAAATTTCCCTCAATTGTACATTCAAAAGTAAATGACTCATCTATATGACCAGAATTGTACATTTTTTCGTTAGCTTCAGAACTATCACCAAACATTAGCTCAAGCAATACTTTTAAAGCCAGCTCATATTTAAGCAACTCTTGACCTTGCGTTATAGAATTAGGCTTTTTATACCCGATAAAAACTTTAGGTATTTGTACTGGAAACTCCATAACACCTGATTTTTTATATACTTTTTTATCCTCATCAGGAAATATGCACTTTTTTTCTCCATTACCTTGAAAAGTTTTCTGCTCTTGATTTTTGCCTATGGAATCAATTAAATCTTTTGGATCTACAGGTCCAATAACAAAAAGTAACATATTTTTTGGATGATAAAAAGTATGATAACAAGTGTATAAATCCTCTTTCGTAATTTGATTTATAGATTTGACTGTTCCAGCAATATCATTTCTTACTGGATGATACTTATACATATTTTTTAAAATCTCAAACCGAGCTCTCCATTCTAAATTATCTTCATACATTTTAATTTCCTGTTCAATTATCCCTTTTTCTTTCTTTACAGTTTCATCTGTAAAATATGCATCTTGAACAAAGTCTAAAAGAGTAGTAATATTTTCCTTTATGTTAGATGTGGCTGATACTGTATAGGCTGTACGAGTAAAATTAGTATATGCATTCACAAAAGCCCCTTGTCTTGCGAAGGTACTAAAAACATCTCCCTTTTCACTCTCAAACATTTGATGTTCCAAAAAATGAGCTATTCCAGCAGGGAACTCTATCGGAATTCCTTTCCCTAAAGGTGAGAAGAAATTATCAACTGAACCATAATTTGTAGTGAATGTGGTAACCGTCTTATAAAAACCTTTCTTAGGAAGTATGAAGACTTCAAGGCCATTGGAAAGTTCCTCATAATAAATGGTCTCACCTATTTTTTTATAATGAATAGATTTCACTTTACTCAGACTCCTTTTTATCTAAAAAGTAGATAGTATCTAGAACCCATTTATTAGCTACCCGAATTACGTCGCTTTTTGTTATCATACTAATTCTTTTAATCTGATCAGTGATATTATTAGATGACCCTCTATCTATTGATTGTATCGTAATATCCATTATCCCTAGAGGGTTGTCAAGTGATTCTAGCAATAAATTAATCAACATCGCTTTGGCGTGTTCAACTTCTGCATCAGTAAAGTGTCCCTCTTTTATTGCATACTCTTGTTCTCTTATGACTTGAACTGCATAATCATAATTTTTGAAATCAATACCTGCCATTGTTATTAGTAAACCTTTATTAATTTCTATTCTCGATAGGATAAAATAAGCAAGACTTTTCTTTTCACGAAGATTAACAAATAGTTTCGAAGATGGAAATCTACCAAAAAGTGCATTTGCTACCAATGTTGCTTCATAATCATCATCTTGTATGGTTGTAAAAGTCCTATAACCTAAAAGAAGTTGCCCTTGCTCTACATCCAATTTTTCCTGAATAACCCTCACATTAGATACATTTTTCACATCTAAGTGGATTTTTTTAGTTGGTTTGTTATTATATTCTTCGGAAAAAATTTTCACTATCATTTGTTGAACTTCTTTCACATTAAAAGCCCCAACAATAAATAAATCTAGACTAGCGTTTTGAAGTAGTTCCTTATATACACTGTAAATGAATGCAGCATTAAGAGAAGGAATCTCCTCTATTCTCCCGAGGGCAGAAAGTCCATATGGGTCATTTTTAAACATCTCTTCAATCAAACGGTCATTGGCATATATAATCTTATCATTATACATTGAATAAATTCGCTGTTCTAAGAAACGTTTCTCCTTTTCGACAATAGAGTTATAAAAAGCTCCATTTTCCAATGCTGGTTTATAGACAATTTCATGTAAAAAGTGGAGAGATTTTTCTAGTAATGAATTAGAAATATTCAAATATTGGTCTCCTGGAACCTCCATTCTAAAAGAAATATAATGATTGTCTCCTTTTTTTTGTACATCTGTAAATAGTGTTGCTCCAAACATTTCGTCAAGCCTTTGTTTTATTAACCTACGATTTGGATAATTTTTTGACCCATTAACCAAAATCTGTGGAATTAAAGCTCTTGCAGTAGTAAATTCCATTTTGAGAGGAATCTTCATTGTCAACATTATATTTATTGTTTTAAATTTCTCTGTATTACATAGATGAACTTGTAATCCATTTTGATTGCTTGATTTTATAGTCATTTCTTCTATCAACTGAATCCCTCACTTTCCTTAATGTTAAATTAAACTATTTGGTATAATCATAATCTTGTAGTTTATTACTAATAAATATGCTTATTTCTATATAAACAACTCAAGCTATAACATTTACTTCTTTTAAGTATTATATAGTTGTATTTTAATATAGAATATTCCAAATATTAATATAAATTATAACACAGAATAATTTTTGTAACGAATATTAATAAATTTAAAACTATTTTGGGGAATTTTTAGGGGATATACTAAAGTCTAAATTCTATAGATTAACGGTATAAATGTAAACGTTGTAAATACTTGTAAATGGATTGTCTAGTAGCTACATTTGATTTTTTATACACATTAGTCCTTCTCTTTTTTAACGGTCCCTTACACACCGATAACCTTTGATACTCGATATCCTTCACCATGTAATCTAGTGCAGATTCTTTAACTAAAAGGGGGGGTCTGATAAGTCCTAAAAAAACAAGTGGTAAGAAAATTTGTTTTTTCTCCACTTACCTTTTATATTTTTCTGAAAGTAGCTGGCGTATGCCTGCTACTTTAAGTATGTTATGGGCTAATGCCACTAATCCAAATCCTACGTGAACCTTATTTAGTCCACGTAGAAAAATCTGCGGAACGACCGATTGCCCTTGATGTGATCGAACGCGCTTTCTACCTCAATTTTTCGTTGTGCGTAGATAGCGGCTTTCTAATCACAAGGGCTGCTTTTTCCTTGGCTTTCATTACTTCATATATTGGATTCCAGTGAATCTGGCGATTCCCTTTTACCTTTGTACATTGTGGTTTTAATGGGCAATCTGAACAATCTTTACATTCATATATTTTGAAACTTTGCTCATACCCCGATTGATTTCTTCTGTTAGGTATTTTTATACCTCTCTTTCCTTCCGTTTGGACAGATAAAAATATCATCTTCCTCTATATATTGCCAGTTCTAGTTCTTCACATTTATAATGTCATTTTTATATTTACGAGTTTGTTCTTTTAAATACGTTCCGTAAGGAATAAGAAATTCAAAACGTTCTTCTTCATCTTCCCCTACTGTATAGACGTAATTTACCTCACTACCATATCCCGCATCGGCAATTATTGTTTTCAGCATTGGTTGCCAGTTTCTCCATATGGTATAAAACAACATGTGTCTGTAAGGTGTTGATGAATGCTATATAAGACACAATAAATTGATTCTCTGTACCGATCTGTACATTATAACTAGGTTTAAGCTGTTCATTTTTCATATGGTCATCTTCCATACGCATAAAAGTGGCAACTTTATCTTTCTTTGAATAGCTATTTCGATCTCCAAAGGTTTCTTGTTGTTCTTTATATTTAGCCATACGCGGGATGAAATCTTCTTTTATTTGTTTTAGAGTCTTCTTTAACTGGCTACACTCTTTGCGTGTTTTTTTACGTTCAGAAGGATCGGTCTCGTTATTTACTTCTTCAGTTAGCTGTTCGACCTTTTTTTCAAGTTTATTAGCGACTTGCTCTAACTCTGTTCGGTAACTTCTTCGTTTTCCTATAATTCTCTTAGGTTTGTTTCTTCTAATCTAGTAATTTCATAGATATGTTTCAAAGTTTCCTGGATTTTTTCCTTTAATTTTGCCTAAACTTCGAAGTAGCTTTTTTCCAAACAAAAGTATACTTATTGGCGCTAGCTTCTATTTTGATTCCATCTAAGAAGGAATTCTACATAGTTATGGAGTTCTCATCAATTAATTTTTGATGATGCTTTCAAATAACTCATCAATAAAATCCTACATTCGAACTCCATGAAATTCATTTATTGTCCGGAAGTCTGGCTTTTTTGCATTGCGGCTAACCACATCGTTGGAATATTTTCTTTTGTCAATTTTTCAATTCCACGACAGGAATAAACTTTCTGTGTATATTCCGTTTTTTAGGGATGATAGGAGACTCTGCCTCCGCCTTTATAATAAGCAAAGAGTTGCTCATCAGATATAGATCCACCATTTCATCGACTACTCGCGCTGGATGGTTTTCAGGTAATAGTTTTTCAATGTCATAAATAACTTGAATTTGTCGGTTATCATATGGTTTGAATGTAGGGGCAAGTTTTCTTGTTGAGGTTTCTTCTTTTTTGCATATTTTTGCAATGACAAAAAGGGGCATCCAAAAAGTCAAAGCTCATGACTTTTTGGACAACCCCTGATGGTTACATAGTACAGAATCATGATGATCATGATTTTCACTTTCCATTTGAATCGTAATGTGATGAATACCTTTATGAATTAATTCATGTTCAACTTCATCAAGAATTCTTTGACCATCTTCAATGGTTATATTCATATCTACTACAGCATGGCAGGAAAGAGCAATTTGCCCACTTGTAATTGTCCAAACATGTAAATCATGAATACTTTTTATACCTGGTACCTTTTCAATCGTTTGAATTATGTCTATAAGATCGATATCTCTGGGTGTCCCCTCCATTAATATTTGCAATGCATCTTTTGTAACATAAAATCCGCTTCTTAAAATGAGGACCGCTACGATAATACTTGCAATCGGGTCTGCCCATCTCCAACCAAAAAACATAATGAGTAGAGCTGCTAAAATGGCACCAATTGAGCCTAACATATCACTGATAACATGAAGATACGCCCCACGCATATTTAAGTTCTCTTCCGTATCGCCACCTCGAAACATAACCACCGCAACAATAATATTAACCAATAGACCTATTGTACTAATTGTAAGCATGCCTGTCGTGGCGATTTCTGGTGGCTGGGTAAAGCGTTGTACAGCTTCAATAATAATAAAAATGGAAATGATTAATAAAGTGATACCGTTAAAAGCAGCAGCTAATATTTCAAAGCGTTTATAGCCATATGTTTTTTCATAATTAGCTGCACGTTCACTTAATTGAAATGCTAAGACAGCAATTCCAAGAGATATTGCATCACTTAACATATGACCGGCATCTGATAATAGCGCCAAACTATTTGTAATAAGTCCACCAATAAACTCAACGACCATGTATGTGACTATGATAAAAAAGGCCATCAACAATGTCTTTTTATTTGCCCCATGGGTATGGTCGTGATGATGGTGTCCATGGTGATGTCCCATAATCATGCCCTCCGAAGTGTTTAGTTAATATATATTATTTCCAATCCAACTTTCAGTTCTTCCTTCTTTTCATTTATCGTAAAGCTAGTGATGGTGAGCATGTTCAATCGTTTGTTTTAATAAGTTGATGACATGTTCATCATCATGGGAATAATATAAAGTAGTCCCTTCTCTACGATATTTGACTAAGCGTAAGTTTTTTAAGAAGCGCAACTGATGTGAAACCGTAGATTGACGAAGATTAAGATGTTCTGCAATTTCATTAACAGAATACTCTTTCTTACATATGAGGTTTAAGATTCGAATCCTTGTTGGGTCACTTAATGCTTTAAATGTTTGTGAAACAATAAATAATGTTTCCTCGTCTAAATCATTAAATTCACTATGTTCAGATTGACCGTTGTTTTGCGTTTCAACCATGTACCTCATCCTTATTCTTTGTTTTTTCTTATATGATTATATACTCATATATTAAACATTTGTTTCCTGAATGTCAATGTATATTCTAAAGAGTGATTTCCTCTTCTTTACTCCTTCACCCATTGATAAATATTTCCTCACATTTAATAAATGGAAATAGATATACTAACAATAATAATGAGATATAAAGGTGTGTTTTCATTTGAGACCCTTTAATTGCAATGAATCTCCATTAAAACAAGCTGTATTAGATGGATTAAACCTTTTGTCAAACGAAATTAAACAGAGTATTCATTTGCTTAATAATGGTGAAGATAACTGTATTCTTTGCAATTTGGAATCGATTAAAGATACTTTAAATCATATTGAATCGGTTGCTGGATCCTTTTATTTAAAATGTTACTTAGCAAATTATACTGATAAATTTGAGGAAATTGCTACTTGTATGGAGAAACTGTCGGCACAACGAATCGGAGCTCTGATTGTCATCGAACGTGAAGATCCATTGGATCAGCTTATTCAAAAAGGGACCGATATTGGGGCAATTCTAACGCCGGCGTTATTGGAATCAATATTTTATCCTGGAAGTCCGTTACATGATGGAGCAGTACTGATCCGCCAAAATAAAATTATTTCTGCCGCTAATTTTCTACCAATGGCAACAGAAATTTTTGAGGGAAGTAAGTTCGGAGCAAGGCACCGTGCCGCTATTGGTCTTACAGAACACAGCGATGCCCTAGTCCTTGTCGTCTCAGAAGAAACTGGTAAAATTTCCTTGGCATTAAATGGCAATTTATATCCAATACAAACAATGAATTAAGTTCAGCAACAGTGGCTTACTGTGTGGCTCTCTGTTGAAATGCCATGTTTTTGGAAGATAAGAAAGACTAGCTGCTGTTTTAATCGTTTAAATTCTCCTGGTAAACAGTTTCTTTTCCATGCTGATTGCTAAAAACTGCCTGAAACATATCTCTTTTTCTCCCTTGATTTAACTTTATAGCGTAATCATTTAATATGTGTAACTTTGACTAGACTTTTGTTTTAAAAAAGTCTGCTTACAAAGCAGACCATTATCAATACTTTATTGTTTACCTCCTTCCTTTTCCCATCGTTCAATTTCAGACCGGACGAATGGTGCAACTTCTGTTCCTAACAATTCTATGGAGCGCATAACATCTTCATGAGGCATGGATCCGACAGGAACATGAAGCATAAATCGTTCAATCCCCACATTTTTACGAAGAAAAATAATTTTTTCAGCAACCGTTTCAGGATCACCACAATATAATGCTCCCTCTAAACTGCAAGCATGATCAAAGGTTTCTTTCGTATATGGTGCCCAACCACGTTCTCTACCTAACTTATTCATTGCATATTGAGTCGGTGGAAAAAATTTCTCGACCGCTTCTTCAGTTGTATCCGCAACAAAACCATGGGAATGAGATGCTACGATCAATTTCGAAACATCATGTCCCGCTTCCTTCCCTGCCCGCTTATATAAATTTACAAGTGGAGCAAACTGTAATGGACTGCCACCAATAATCGCTAACACTAAAGGAAGTCCAAGAATTCCTGCACGAGCGACTGATTGAGGTGTACCACCACTTGCAATCCAAATCGGTAACTTATCCTGTACAGGTCGTGGATAAACACCGCGATTATGAACCGCTGGGCGATGTTTGCCTTGCCAATTCACGATCTCATTTTCGTTAATTTGTAATAGTAGTTCTAACTTTTCATTAAATAATTCATCATAGTCTTTTAAATCATAACCAAATAACGGGAACGATTCAATGAACGAACCGCGACCTGCCATGATCTCCGCGCGACCATTTGAAATTGCGTCAACGGTAGCAAAATCTTGATAGACACGCACAGGGTCATCGGAAGATAAAACAGTAACAGCACTTGTCAATCGGATACGTTTTGTTTTTGATGCCGCAGCTGCTAATAAAATAGCCGGAGCCGAGCAGGCATAGTCTTTCCGATGATGTTCTCCTACGCCAAACACATCCAATCCAACTTGGTCTGCTAAAACGATTTCTTCTACGACTTCACGAATACGTTCAGCATGGCTAATCGTTTTTCCTGTTTTGACATCTGGTGTCGTTTCAGCAAATGTCGTAATCCCAATTTCCATTATGATCCTCCAAATTAATTCTATTTCGTCTTTTACGATATCGGATAATATAACTGCGAGTCAATCAATATGTGCGAATTATAAATGATAAATTTTCCACAAAATATGAAAAGGGACTGACTTCATGACAGCCCCATTAAGCTTTAAATTTTCACTAAAACTCTGGTAATTGATCTAAATTGTTATCCTTTATCCCATCGGGTTCACTACGAATAATATCCCTACCATACTTGTGGAACACATCAATATTCGCTAAATTACCCGCTTTTGCCTCTTCTAAGGCAGTTAAGTAATCTAATTCTCGGCCCGTATTTGTTTTAAATGCAATAAGATCCCCATCATCATTTTTACGGACGGCAACAATTTGTTCTTTACCATCATCGATATTGTGGTTATTCATACTTTCCATATTGCTTTGAGCTTTATATTGTTCATAAATTTTTTCAAAATCTTTATCTTTCACTTCATCACCCCACTTCTTTACTACAAAAAATCTTGCTCGATTATTATTCCGTTGGCCACCATCGGTCAGATCTTCTATAGTACTTAGGCATATTATGAAAGTCTTCTTCAATATAACTTTTTGATAAATGAATCACTCCTAACTAAATGACAACTATCTGTATTCATTTTCATGTGCATATTGTCTTCTCATCGCCTCAATATCGATATTGCTAAATATTCTTGTCCCACGCCCACCATTCGCCATCGCTAACCAAAATTTCACTTCATTGTAGGACATACCAGAGTTCATATTTTGTCGTTTTACTTCTTCAATATTTGTTCCTGCAACGGTATACGTATCGTTTATCTGTCTTTTAATATTCATAAAATAACACCTCTTACCGTTAGCTTGTGTAAAATGAATCTTTTTAAGCAGACTTACTTGAATAATAAAAAAAGCAAATACTCCTTATATGAAGTATCTGCTTCTTTAGGAAAAATATTATTAGATTAGATTTTTCACATCTTTGATAAGCTGATCCACCGCTTCTTCTTTAGTAGCCCAAGAAGTTACGAAACGAATCGCAGTATGACTTTCATCAACCTTTTTCCATAATTCAAAATCATAGTTTCTTTTTAATGCTTCAATTTGCTCATTCGTCAATATCGGAAAAATTTGATTTGTCGGTGACTCAGTTAAAAATGCGACGTTGACCTCTTTCAATCCTTTTTGTATCTTTGCTGCCATACGATTTGCATGTTCAGCTAACTCAAAGAAAAGATTATCCTTAAATAACTCGATAAACTGAATTCCAAGAAGTCTACCTTTTGCTAAAAGGGCACCTTTTTGCTTAATATAATAACGAAAATCCTTTTTTAACGAATCATTACAAATCACTAGGGCTTCCCCGATTAAAGCTCCATTTTTTGTACCACCAATATAAAAAGCATCAAACAAATCTGGTAAATCGTTTAAAGTTAGATCATTATCGTTTGAACATAATGCTGAACCTAAACGCGCACCATCCATATAAAATAACAAATCATTTTCTTTACATATTGCTCTTAAAGCAACAAGTTCTTCTTTATTATAAATTGTACCTAATTCAGTTGAATTAGAAATGTAAACTAGTTTTGGCTTTACCATATGTTCATCAGTATGTATATTTAATATGTTTTGAATCTGCTTTGGTGTTAATTTGCCATCATTCGTATTCATTGTCAATACTTTATGACCCGTTCCTTCAATAGCGCCTGTTTCATGGACATTAATATGACCGCTATCAGCCGAAATCACTGCTTCATGTGGTCGCAAAAATGATGAAATGGCAATTAGATTTGTTTGTGTACCACCTGGAATGAAATGCACATCTACATCTTCCCGCCCGATATGTCTTTTAATTAGTTGGACGGCTTTTAGAGAATATTGGTCTTTTCCATATCCAGTTTCCTGAATAAAATTCGTATCAATTAACGCTTGCAAAATATTGGGATGGGCACCTTCACAATAATCATTTTTAAAACTATACATAGTCTCTCCCCTCACCTTTTGCTTTCATTATAGCATGTCTATATGATCACAATGCAGTTATTTAAACCAACCTTTTTCTCGAAATCTCTTGATGGCTTCAATTCGGTTCGTTACATGGAGCTTATCGAGAATCGTTGATACATAATTGCGAACTGTACCTGTTGTAATAAACAATTCTTTTGCAATTTCCTTTGTCGTTTTCCCTTCAGCAATTAATTTAATCACTTGTTCTTCCCGTTCCGTCAAAGGATTGGGCTCTTCATCATACGCTTTTTCAATTAATTCGGGAGCATACACTTTTCTTCCTTCCATAATGAGGCGAATGGAACGAGCCAATTCTTCACTGGGGCTATCTTTCAATAAATAGCCATTCACCTTTGCTTTTGTTGCCCTTTCAAAATATCCGACGCGAGCAAAGGTAGTTAAAATGATAACTTTGCATGGGTGATCTTTTAACAATTCAGCAGCATCCAAGCCACTCAGCACAGGCATTTCAATATCCATAATGCAAACATCAGGATTTTTTTCATGGACAAGTTTTAACACTTCTTCCCCATTTTTCGCCATTCCGACAACTTCCATATCCTCTTCCAAATCAAGTAGAGCACCGAGAGCACCAAGTAACATCCCTTGATCTTCCGCCAATACAATCCGTATCATCTTTCTCCCCCTCTAATTACTATGCATATCGAATCATCATTGATAACCTACAAGTGGGACTTGAAACTGAAGTGTAGTACCAGGATTAGATTCAATATCTAATTGACCATTGACAAATTCTAACCGTTCTTTCATTCCCTTTATTCCATTTCCATCACTTTGTTTCCAGTTTTTTTGAATACCAATACCATTATCTTTTACTTTAATTTTTATTTCGCCTTTTAACTGCTCAATGACAATCTCACATTTTGTCGCTTGACTATGTTTCACGACATTTGTTATTGCTTCTTTTAAACACATGCTCAACACATGTTCTGAAAAAGTAGGTACCTCTTTTAAATCTGGATCTCCGATTATTTTATAATCGATTTCTGTAAGTTCTAACATATGTTTAATTCTAACGATTTCCTCTTTAACTCTCGTTCTTTTCATCATGGATACAAGATCACGAACTTCATTCAGAGCTGTTTTTGCAGTTTGATTGATATCTTGAATTTCTTTCGTTGCCCGGTCTGGGTTTTTTGTCATTAATTTTTCAGCCAAGTCACTTTTTAAACGGATTAATGATAGCTTTTGTCCTAATGTATCATGTAAATCACGTGCAATACGTTCCCGTTCTTCAATGATTAAAAGCTCAGCAATTTTTTTATTCGCATCTGCCAATTGGCTTTCCAAATGAGCCTGTTTATTTCGATTATACATCGAAATTGGCAGCAAAATAACGCCGACAACCGTAATGATAATAAATGGAATTTGTGTTAGAAATGTTTCTGTTTGGATAAAAAAACCAACTAGTACAGACGTAATGGATGTGACAAGATGAATAATATATAAAGTAATAAAACCAACTCTATTTTGAATATTCCCAATAAAAAACGCTAAAAAGAGTGAAAAATAAACATAACCAAAATATAATGTCATGCCGACATTAATAACCATTTCAATGGCAACTGATACATAAACGGTCCAGCCTTTTTTAATGAAATTTAATTGATAGGCAGCAAAAAATAAAACGATGGTGATAATGCCAAAAACAATTTCTAATGGTGAGGAATTTATAATAATGAAATAGAATGGTAATAGACAAAACACAATCCAAATAAAAATACTCAAACCCGTATTTTTCGGAATTAGTTGATAGCCAATTTGCATAAAATCTCCCCATTTTCCAGTTCATTTTTGTCAGTATAAGAAAATTCAGTACATCTAACAAGTCATATATATTGTTGCACATGATATTTAATTTGCAACATATGATGAAAGGGGGTCCTTAGTCAAAATATTGACTTTTGGACCCCCTAACACCATTTAATTTTTCTTCTTATTTTTTTGGTAAACTAACTTGCACTCTTCCCAGCTGTGTCTTTTCTTGTCTTTCCCTCTCCATCGATTTAAATTCCTTGAAACTTACAAACTTTTTATTATCTGGGTCATATAATCGAAAACGAATCGATTTAAAACTTTCGGGAATGGTAATCGTTGTTGCCTTTTGTAATGGTGGTGTTGATTCGTGTGCTTCTTCTAAATAATAATTCGGGATTTTTGGTGCTAAATGATGAACATGGTGATAGCCAATATTACCAGTTATCCATTCCAAAACTTTCGGTAATTTATAATATGAACTTCCTTCGACAGCTGCTTTCACATAATCCCATTCATCCTCATTTTCAAAATAAGAATCTTCGAACGTGTGTTGAATATAAAATAGCCAAATTCCTACAGCAGCTGCTAAATACATGATCGGAAATTGTACAGCTAGAAAAGTTTGCCAACCAATACCCCAAATAAATAAAGCATAAATGGCAACGATGGAAATATTAATGAGATAGGTGTTATAACGCTCCCGTTTTGGTGCACCTTTACGATTAAAGCGATTCGAACCAAAAAGTAAGAACAGTGGTCCTAATCCGAATAAAACAAACGGATTGCGATACAGTCGGTAACCAAGTCGCAACCAAAAACCTGCTTCCCTGTATTCTTCAATGGTCATAACCCAAATATCACCGTCACCTCTTTTATCTAAGTTTCCACTCGTTGCATGGTGAAGAGCATGACTTCGTTTCCATTTTTCAAAAGGAAAGTGGGTAATAATACCTGTCAGGGTCCCAACAATTCGATTCGCTTTCCCACTTTTAAAAAAGGACATATGGGCACAATCATGAAAAATGATAAAAATTCGTACAACAAAACCTGCGGCAATTATAGAACAAACAAGACTTAACCAAAAAGAAACAGATAAACTTTTATAGGCAAAAAACCATAGCATTATGAAAGGTACAATCGAATTAATTAATTGAAAGATACTCTTTTTTGTTTTAGTCTTTGCAAAGGGAGCAACACTTTTTCGCAATTGAATTTGCTTTTTCTTATCTTTATTCATTGTGACCTCCTCAATATTCTCAGTCTCTTTATTTACAATAGAATAAATACCCTTTTATGGGTAGACATAAATGTCAGGAGGAGGGGATGACAAATGTCATATAGACTTTGTTTGAGAATACATTTAAATTAGAAGGCAATATTTTTAATTGAGATCCTTGTTGTTTTACAAATTTAAAGTTATAAATTGACATTTCAACACGTATCGGCTATGATTTTTGGTATATTATAGTTATATATTTTGAAGTAAATGGATATAGTATTTGAAAATCATATATATTGCATTGATGGAAAGGAGTACTTAGAGCGCTCTATAAAAGCGAACCTAGGATGGTGCGAGCTAGGGTATAGAGCACTAAGGAAGGCGTTCCGGAGCAATTATTTTCAGAGTGGCTACATTTGTAGCAAATAGGGTGGAACCGCGGGTAAACTCTCGTCCCTATGCTTTCATGGCATAGAGTCGGGAGTTTTTTCTTTTATTTAAAAAAAGGTGCACATCGCCTTTATAAAATCAGAAAATCATTATAAAAATAAACATAAAGGAGACATTGACAATGGCAGTATCAATGGAACAAATTGTTTCGCATGCGAAACACAGAGGTTTTATTTTCCCTGGATCTGAAATTTATGGCGGACTAGCCAACACTTGGGATTATGGTCCACTTGGTGTTGAATTTAAAAATAATATTAAACAAGCATGGTGGAAAAAATTCGTCCAAGAATCTCCATACAACGTTGGATTAGATGCAGCAATATTAATGAATCCACGTACTTGGGAAGCATCTGGTCACCTTAGTAACTTTAACGACCCGATGATCGACTGTAAGAATTGTAAAGCCCGTCACCGTGCGGATAAATTAATTGAAGAAGCTCTACATGAAAAAGACATTGAATTAATCGTAGACGGACTTCCTTTCGAAAAAATGGAAGAACTTATAAAAGAACATGAAATTGCTTGTCCTGATTGCGGTAGCCACAATTTTACAAATATTCGTCAGTTCAATTTAATGTTTAAAACATTCCAAGGTGTTACTGAAACAAGTGCGAACGAAATCTTTTTACGTCCAGAAACTGCTCAAGGTATTTTCGTGAACTTTAAAAATGTACAACGTACAATGCGGAAAAAATTACCATTTGGTATTGCCCAAATTGGTAAAAGTTTTCGTAACGAAATTACACCAGGTAACTTCACATTCCGTACACGCGAATTCGAACAAATGGAACTTGAATTTTTCTGTACACCTGGTGAAGAATTGAAATGGTTTGAATACTGGAAAGAATATGCGGAAAATTTCCTTGTTTCTCTAGGTATGAAGAGAGAAAACTTACGCTTACGTGACCATGAAAAAGAAGAACTATCCCATTACAGTAATGCCACAACTGATTTTGAATATAAATTCCCATTTGGTTGGGGTGAGCTATGGGGTATTGCATCAAGAACGGATTATGACTTAAAACGGCATATGGAATATTCTGGTGAAGATTTCAAATATCATGATCCTGAAACAAATGAGAAATATATTCCATATTGTATTGAACCTTCTTTAGGAGCAGACCGCGTTACTTTAGCTTTCTTAGTTGATGCTTACGATGAAGAACAGTTGGAAGATGGAACAACACGTACAGTGATGCGTTTCCATCCAGCAATTGCTCCATTTAAAGCTGCGGTTCTACCATTATCGAAAAAACTTTCTGAACAAGCTCGTGAAGTTTATACGGAACTTGCTAAACACTTTAATGTTGATTATGATGAATCTGGTTCGATCGGTAAACGTTATCGCCGTCACGATGAAATCGGTACACCATATTGTATTACTTTTGATTTTGACTCTTTAGAAGATAAAATGGTAACTGTCCGTGACCGTGACACAATGGAACAAACACGTTTACCAATTGCCGATGTTGTCAGCTTCCTACAAGAAAAAATTAAATTTTAAAGAATATGGGCAAGTGGAGATTTCTCTTCTTGCCCTTTCCTTTAAAAAAAATTAAAACTTTGAATTATTCATTAATCTTATTTAATTTTCATAAACAACTTTTTTGTCTAAAAACCTATTAGTCCTATACACAAAAAATTCCCTCCAACAGGATTCAACCAAATGTTGGAGGGAGATTTTTTTACTTATGGCCTAAAGCGATAGGCATTAAAAACACGTAAATGATTGAATTTGTCGCAAATCGATGCCAAAGTATACCCATCTAAATCCAGTCCAACGCCAACCTGCCACAGACCGTCGGCCAAGGAAGATTGGATAGAACCAGAATTGCTGACGATTATTTAACCAAACATACGTATAGCGGAATAAACATCCCCTCATACTTCCAGGGTCAACCGCAAATAAACTTGCTTGCTGTTGTTGTGGAACAAAGGATGGTGGCGGTCCAGATGGTGGGCCTCCCTGTGCTCCAGTTGGTGGACCAGATGGTGGGCCAGCTGGCGGGCCAAAACTAGGGGGACCTTGTGGTGGACCGAAAATTCCTGGAAATAATTGGGGAAATCCAATTTGCCGCTCATCATAATTCGCATTTCCTTGATATGGGATAGGATAAGTTTCATTTACATAACTTGGAACATGTTGATATCCACCGGAGTCATATACATGAGGGTAGTGATAATACAAATCTATTCACTCCAATCCATTTTTGTTCACCATATCTTATTCATTAGACAGTTGCCTATCAACTTGTACTTTAAAATTAGGCTATGGCCTAATATACATAAAAAAGCTATCTAGAATTTCAATAAAATGAACCTCTAGATAGCAGAAGAATTCTTACCATTTTAGAATGACGATATCATTATACTTTTCAATTTAGCAATTAAACGTATTTCATTCTTCAATATCGATTTGTGCACGTTGTAATTTCCCACTAAAATCAACATATACAGCTCTCCATTCAGTGAACACATCTAAAGCTTGCACACCGGAGTCACGATGTCCATTCCCAGTTCCTTTCGTTCCGCCAAATGGCAAGTGAATTTCGGCCCCGATTGTGCCAGCATTGACGTATACAATACCAGTATCTAAATCACGTTGGGCTTTAAAAACACGATTGACATCTTGTGTAAAGATACCACTAGATAAACCATATGTTACACTATTATTTGCTTCTATTGCTTCTTCAAAACTTTTAACAGGAATGAGAGAAACAACAGGACCAAAGATTTCCTCTTGAGCAATACGCATATCCACCTTTGCGTCCGTGAATAAGGTTGGTGCAAAGTAATACCCATTTTTATATTGACCATCTGTTAATTCGTAACCGCCGGCCAACAGTTTGGCACCTTCTTGTTTACCAATTTCAATATATTTTTTTATTTTCTCTAAACCTTGACGATTAATAATCGGTCCAACTTTTACAGATTCATCTAATCCATTTCCAATCGTTAGTTCTTCCATCTTTTTAAGGAGACGCTCTTCCAATGCTGCTTTCACTTTCTCATGGACGATGACACGACTGCATGCAGTACAGCGCTGACCACTTGTACCAAAGGCACTCCATATAATGCCATCAGCAGCTAGATCAAGATCGGCATCATCCATAACAATGACTGCATTTTTCCCCCCCATTTCCAGTGAAACTTTTTTAAGTTGGCGTCCACATTCACCTGCAACTTGTCTTCCAACCTCATTGGAGCCGGTAAAGGAAATGACTCGGATATCTGGATGATGGACCATGGCTTTTCCAACAGTAGAGCCCGATCCATAAACTAAATTGAGTACACCTTTCGGCAAACCTGCTTCCTCAAAAATTTTGGTTAACTCATATGCCATAATCGGTGTTTCTGTTGCTGGTTTCCATATCACCGCATTACCCGCAACAATAGCAGGGAAAGATTTCCATGAAGCGATAGCAATTGGGAAGTTCCAAGGTGTAATAATCCCAACAACACCAACGGGCACTCGTACACTCATGGCAAACTTATCTTTTAACTCAGATGGTGTCGTTTGTCCAAATAGCCTACGACCTTCACCTGCCATGTAAAAAGCCATATCAATTGCTTCTTGGACTTCTCCGCGTGCTTCTTCTAAAACTTTTCCGTTTTCCATCGTTAATAATTGAGATAGTTCTTCTTTTCGCTCTTTTAGTATATTCCCAACCTTATATAAAACTTCTGCACGTTGTGGAGCTGGTACATGAGCCCATCTTTTTTGTGCTTCTTTAGCAGCACGAACAGCTGCATCGACATGTTCCTTATCTGATAAAGAGACTTGAACAATTTCTTCTCCGGTTGCCGGATTAATAACTGAAGTAGTATTATTTACTGATATCCATTCTCCATTAATATAATTAGTTAAACTTTTTGTATTTAATAATGTAGTCATCATTTCTCCTCCCCTTTAATAATTATTGATTTCTCAATTGTTCAATCGTAGACGTAACAGAAATTTTTTCTCTTTCCATTAAGATTTCAATTACCGATATCGTATTTGCTTGTAACGCAAGTTCTAAAGCTTTTGCAAACGCTTCGGCTGTCTCAACCAAATATCCATCTGCACCCATATGAATAGCGACATCTTTAAAAGACACATGACCTAGATCAGTGGCAATGACCCGCTCAGGAAAATGAATTTCTTGATGCATTCGAATTGTTCCATACATTTGATTATTGAAAACTAAAGCGATAATAGGAATTTTGTAACGAACAGCCGTTTCAATCTCTTGAATGGTCATCATAAACCCACCATCGCCGGATAAAGAAACGACTGTTTTATCCGGATGAGCTAGCTTGGCACCAAGAGCTGCCGGCATACCATAACCCATTGCCCCAGAAGTTGGGCCAATATAAGTATGTCTTTCACAGAAGGAATAATACTTGTGAAGCCATCCGGCAAAGTTTCCTGCATCATTAGTTAATAGAGCATCTCTAGGTAATTTTTCCATTAAAAGCGATATTACCTGACAATTGATATCAGAACTTGCCTTTATTTCTAGTTTACTAGTAAACTCGTATGCTTTTCTCCTACATTCAACCCATGATTTCCATGTTGGTTCTATTTTTAGCTCACATAAAAGATGTAAAGCTTCCTTCATATCAGCAACAATCCCTAAATCGGGAGGAAAAACCTTTCCCAAAGTGTCAAAATCAATGTCAATATGGATCAGCTTTTTCTCAAAGTTAATGATGGAATAATCCTGTGTCGTAACTTCTGATAGCCTTGTTCCCATCGCTATAATTAAGTCGGCTTCATGTACAGTATTTAATATTTCTTTCGCTGTTCCTAAACCTAAGTGCCCGACATAAAGGGGATGGTTATTTGAGAAAACATCATGCCGCCTAAAAGATGCAAGGACTGGGAGGTTAAGTTTTTCTGCGAAAGTTTGTAACAAGTGCTCGGCTTTGGCCTGTTTCACACCACCTCCTGCAATAATAAGTGGTTTTTGAGCCTGAGAAAGCATTTTGGCAAATATGTTTAACTCATGTTTAGAAGGAGCCGGCTTCGGTATATTAGATACAGGGCCAAATGGAATCTCTACATGTACCGGAAGAACATCTTCAGGAAGTGAAACAACTACTGGTCCCGGTCTTCCAGATCGAGCAATACGGAAAGCTCTTGTAACAAGTTCTACAATACGCTCTGGATCATGAATCTCAACAGTCCATTTAGCAATATGTTGAAAATATCGATCTAAATCTATTTCTTGAAAACCTTCTCTTCCTCTAAACTTTGTACTAACTTGACCTAAGAAAACGACAAGTGGAGTCGAATCCTGATACGCTGTATGAATCCCAATTCCTAAATTATTACCACCTACCCCTCTTGTAGCCATTACGACGCCGGGTGTAAGCGATGCTTTCGCATATCCTTCAGCCATAAACGCTGCTCCACCCTCATGACGACATGAAATTAAATCAATTGATTCTTCGTCATATAGAGCATCTAACAGTGGTAAATAACTTTCTCCAGGTACACAAAAAACTTTTGATATCCCTTCACGTTTCATACATTCCACGATAGCTTGAGCACAGGTCATTTGTTTTATCTGTTTGGCAACTTGATCCCTTTTTTCGTTCATCTCACTCCCCCTAAAACTGCAGTCTCTTCAATCTTCTGATTGCCTCATCAATTCTCTCCTCTTTAACCGATAACGAAATTCTAATATATCCTTCACCACCCTTTCCAAAAACATTTCCCGGAGTTACAATAATTCCAGCTTTTTCTAGAAGGAAGTTTGTAAACGTCATGGACGTGTACTGATCGGGTACTTTTACCCATAAAAAGATTGTTCCACGTGGTTTCTCTAATTGAAACCCGATATCTTTTAAAGCTGAATAAAATTTTTCCATCCGCTTTTGGAGAATGTTATTATTTTGACGTACAGCAGAATGATCGCTTTTTAATGCTGCAGCTGCAGCCTTTTGAATAGCCAAAAACTGGCTAGTATCTACATTACTTTTTAATGTCGTCAACAAATGAACGACTTCTTTATTACCAACTACATATCCAATTCGCCATCCTGTCATGTTATAACTTTTTGATAAAGAACCAAATTCCACCGCAATATCTTTTGCACCCGGCACTTGCATAACACTTGGAGCTTTGTATCCGTTAAATGTAACAAGGTCATAAGCCGCATCATGAGCAAGGAAGATATTATGTTCACCAGCAAAGGTAATCGCTTTCTTAAATGTATCAAGTTCTACAGTAGCAGCAGTTGGATTACTCGGATAGTTTAAAAATATGAGTTTTGCATCCCTGATATCCGCTTCTTTTAAGCGTTCAAATTGTGGGACAAATCCTTTCCTTTCATCTAATGGCAAAGGAATACTTTCTCCTCCAGCCAAATGAACCGCTGTTTGATAAACTGGATAACCAGGGTCAGGTATAATTACTTTTTCGCCGGGATTGATCATCGCTTGAATAAGATGAACAATTCCTTCTTTTGATCCGATTAATGTTAGCACCTCTGTTTCCGGATCCAGTTTTACCCCATACCTTTTTTCATAAAATTCACTGACCGCCTGTCGAAACTCTCGGCAACCTTTGTAACTAGAATAACGGTGATTTTCTGGTTTTTTCGCTTCTTCTTTTAATACATCAGAAACAAAATCTGGTGTTGGTAAATCGGGCGCACCAATTCCTAAGTCAATAACGTCGACTCCTTTGGCCTGGAGCTCAACCTTTTTTCTTTCAAAATCAGAAAATATATACGGAGGTAATGTTTTTATCCGTTCCGATGCCCAAAGATAACCATCCATCAAACTCCCCCCAAAAAGTTAAGTTCATCCCCACCTATACTCTTTAAAACTATGCCAAATTTAGTTTCGTACCAAGTCCCTTTTTCACTGCTCGTTGATAAATCATATTTGCCGTCACAACATCGAAGAGGGCCATACCAGTTGATTTAAATACAACACTATTTCCATCATTGTTCCTTTTTCCTTTTTTATATAGATATTGAGACATCGTAATTATAGAACCTTCATCAATCCAGCCATGTTTTAATGGCATAATGATATCACCAGATTCTTTTACGGCATCTTCACTATCAACAATGATTTGCTTAGTTACTTTATAGAGGGAATCAGGAAACTCGCGCATCGTAGACTGAAAAGAGCCGATACCAATAAACAATTTCCCTATTAATAATTCTTGTTTATCAGGCAATACAGGTTTTTCTGATGTGGTCGCTGTCACAACAATTTCTGCATTTTCAATAGCTTCTTCAACAGTTTGACATGTATGAAAATTAACCGAAGATTTAATCCACTGTTTCAATTGCTCAATAAATGGAGGTATTTTCTCATTGGTACGGTTATACAAATAAATATCTGTTATAGACCGTTCTGTACATACAGCAATTGCTTGATATAAGCCTTGAACTCCTGTACCGATTAAAGCTAACGATTGTACATCTGCCTTTGCTAAATGTCGCACTGCTGATCCGCCAATCGCTCCGGTACGAAATCCTGTCAAAAAACTTCCGTCAAGAATCGCCTTAATTTCTCCTGTATCACTACTGTTCAAAATGACTAAACTATGTAAGGTGGGAACTGAAGTATTTTTTGGAAAGACAGTAACAAGTTTAGTCCCTATTGCGCTAGAGGTCATGCAAGGCATTAAAACTAAAGTGTTTTCTCCTTCAATGACCTGCATCCGTGTAGGCATTTGAAAATTGTTAGATTCATATATCTTATATGCAAGATCGATTGCATCTATAGTTTCTTTCATTGTCATAGCTTCTTTCATATCCCACTGATTTAAAAATAACAAATTTTTCTCTCCTCCTAATGGAAAGATAATTTTAATCTAGTAAACTCCTTCTTCCATAACTAATTCATTTTTTGCAAATCGTTCAAAAGATAATGGTGATAAATCCAACGTTTCGTATCTACCTAGACGAATAAATTCGGATAACGCTTTCCCAATTGCCGGGGCTTGTTGCATGCCATGGCCGCTGAAACCACAGGCCAAATAATATCCTCGCAATTCTGGATGTTGACCAATAATCGCATTTTGATCCTTTGTATTATGATCATAAAGACCAGACCAACCACGAACAACTTTAGCCTGTGCAAAATTTGGGACACGGTCAGCTAAAATAGGCCATAGTTTGTCTTCAAAAAGCGAACGATTCCAATGAAAATCAATTCCTGGTTTTACCTCTTCTGCAAATCCTGTAATGAAAGCTTCCCCTTCATGACGAAAATACACACCTGTTGGATCCACAGTTAAAGGTGTTTTCTTCTTTAAGGGAACGGCAATATCAAAAACAGTAATCATTCTTTTTAAAGGAACAACCGGAATAGGTAGTCCCATTTTTTTACTTAATTTCGGAGCCCAGGCCCCAGCACAATTAATGACTATGGGGGCAAAGAACTCATCGCCGTTTTTTAAACGAACGCCTATGATCTTTTCATCATCACGTAAAATGGTATCTACCTCTTCATATACATATTTTCCCCCAAGCTGTTTCGTTTTTCGTACATAACCTTGTAAAACGGAGTAAGGATCTAGATAACCATCTTCCTTACAATATAGACCACCTTCTAAATCTTCAACATTCAATTCAGGAATGATATCTTGCATTTCTTCTTTTGTGAGAATTTCCGAAGGAACACCAAGTTCTTTTTGCATCAAATGCTGCTTCTTTAAAAACTCTATGTTCTTCTTATTTCCAAGTAACAAGTACCCTCTCTGTTTAAAATCTATTTCGGCTTTTTCCGAACCTACTGCCATATCGTTTGCAAACGTTAAATATTTTCTTAAACTATAACGACTAATTAGTACATTAATCGGTGTCGTATACAGTTGTCTAATACCTCCAGCACTTCTAGGTGTCGATGCATATTCATAGCTTGCATCTTTTTCAAAAATCGTAATATCACCTGAATAACCATCATTTAACAAATTATATGCAATACTAGAACCTATTACGCCTCCGCCAACAATAATAATATCGGTTTGGTACAATAAATATACCTCCTTTTTAAAGAAGAGTAAGGGAATCCTTCATTTTACTTATAAACATTCTCCGTTCATTTTTCTATATACAAATTGACTAAAAAATTAAATATTTTTTATTTTCAGAATTAAAATGCCATTGTATTATAATGTTAGGTTTTATAAAGAAACAAGGAGGAAATGGCATGAAGTTTTTTGTACAATTTGCACAAAAAGTAGTGAATGCAGCTTCTGATATTTTACCTTTTCCGATCAGTTTAAGTGACGAAGAAGGGAATATTATTGGTTCAACAATTCCAGAACGAATCGGGACAATTCACTCTCCATCAAAAGAAGTGATTAAGAAAAATCGACCGATCGTTTTTGAAGAAGAACGGGTTAAAGATATGGATAATGTTCTTCCAGGCATTGCTGTTCCATTAAATTTTAATCATAAAATAATAGGAGTTTTAGGAATAATCGGTCCCCCTGATCAAGTAAAGCCTTATGCACAGTTAATTAAGCGATATGTGGAAATGCAGTGGCAAGATACTGTATTAAATCAAACAAAATATATGCATAAAAAAACTTTAGAAACCTTTGCTCAATACGTATTGTTAAATGAACAACCAAATAGAGAACGAATTCAACAGTATTGTAATATGTTTAACATTAAATTCGATTCTAAGTATTGTTGTATCGTCATCGATATATTGGATTCCATGTGGCTCGAACAGAACGTTCAATCTGAAGAAATAAAAAATAAGTTACTAGAGTTAATAAAGACAACATATCAATGTAATGAAAATGTACTTCTTACTTTTCTTCATGCGGAAAGAATTATCTTATTAAAACCGTTGTTAAGTGAGGAAGATTATTTAGACTTTATTAGCCACTTTGAAAAGCAAAGCAATCAGTTGATGAGCCATTCTCATTTACTAGGAGTCAAAAATCTAGCAGTTGCCGTTGGGAATTGGCGACATTCGATTGAAGAAATCTATCACTCCTATCAGGAAGCTGAAAGACTTTTAAACTATGGAAAATCATTAGGTATTAAACCTAGAATTTATAGCTTTTATAACTGGAAAATTTTATTAGAAATCCTTCCTCGTTATATAGAAACGAATTTTTTTAATAAATTATTAATTCGGTTAAAGTCCTTAACAGAAGATGATCACTTTACAGAATTAGCGAAAACCTTCCTTACCTTTTGTGATACGAATATGAATATGTCAAAAGCAGCTAAAAAACTATATATTCATCGCAATACGTTAATTTACCGACTCCAAAAAATAGAAACGATCACTGGTCTTAATATTAAATCTTTTGACCATTGTCTTCTTTTTTATCTTGTCCTTAAATATTACGAAAATTTCCAAACAAGTTAATAAAAAGCTAGAAACTTACCATAACGGTTATGAAAGTCTATTATATTTTTATTGTATTTCATATTTATGCAAATTATACAATATGAAAACCTTCGATTCCTCTCAATTTTCCCTTTAAGATAGTGGAAAATTCCTCGTTCAAACAATTGATATATCTTATTATTTGTTTGTTTTGCCTATAGACAGACTGGATAAGATACATAAAAATAAATTTATATATCCGAATATTCTGAATATAAAACTAGAATTATATGAGCTCATACGTTGACAGTTCAGTCAAAATAAAAGGAGGAATGAAATGAATATCATCTTATTTGAATTTTTATTGTATTGCGTTGTAATTTCTATTATTGGATTTACGCTAAGTAAAAAGGTTAGGAACCAAGAAGACTTTCTTTTAGGTGGGAAAAAGTTACCTGGATGGGCTTTGGCATTTTCAGAAAGGGCAACCGGTGAATCAGCCTGGTTGTTGTTAGGATATACAGGTTTCGTATTTACGACTGGGCTTGCAGGAATATGGGTTGCCATTGGAATTGCTGTTGGAATCATTTTTTCCTGGCTATTTTTAGCAAAACGATTTATGCGTGAACAAGAAAAATATAAAGTATTAACAGTTCCAGATTATTTAGCTATACGATTCGGAGATAAAGCCAAGATCATTCGTTGGTTGGCAGGGTTATTAATATCTGGAATGATGATCTTCTACATCGGTGCGCAAATGGCAGGAGCAGGAAAACTGTTATTTACAACCTTTGAATTGCCTTTTATTTCAGGTGTGATCCTTGCCACGTTCGTCATTATTTTTACCGCTTTTGCAGGAGGTTTTATCTCTGTCGTTTGGACGGATATGATTCAAAGTATTATGATGTTAATTACATTAGTGGGGTTACCCATTATAGCTTTCATTTATATCGCCACAAATGATTTATCGGTTAGCCAATCTTTAGCCGAGGCTGGTAGTGAATTTAACTCTTGGTTCGGCGGATTAACAGGATTTTCGATAGGCGTTTTATTTTTCAATAACTTTTCATGGTTTTTTGGATTTTTAGGCGGCCAACCCCAGCTTAGTGCGCGATTTATGGCATTAAAAAACGAAAAAGAAGCCAATATGGGAACAACTGTCGCCACCATTTGGACATTTCTTGCTTATACCGGTGCATTCTCCATTGGTATAGCGGCAATTACAATGTATGATCAAGGATCTTTCGCAGATGTTGAAACCATTCTTCCAACAATGATCCTACAATTAATGCCCCCATGGATTGCCGGAATTATTCTAGCCGGAGTGTTAGCTGCAATTATCACTACAGCAAACTCACAGATTCTTGTCGTAACTAGTTCCGTTACTGAAGATATTATACATAAAGCGATGGGGATAAAACTTACGGAAAAACAACTGCTCTGGTTATCAAGAATATCTGTTGCCTTTTTCGGGATTGTTGGGATGATTATTGCACTTGTATCAGATTCTTTAGTCTATCTCATTGTAAGCTGGTCATGGGCAGGAATCGGTTGTACATTATCCCCAGCAATTTTAATGACATTCTTCTGGAAAAAATACTCAGGTGTAGGTGTAATCGCCACGATTATTTCAGGTTTTTTAGCCACCATCCTATGGATTAGTACGCCATTGGAAGAAATCATAACGTCACGTTTTACAACGTTCTTTATTGCAGCATTTTTTGGTATTGTATTTAGCCTATTGTTCCCTGATAAAAATGTGGATATAAAAAATAATAATGAAGTAGTGTATTAAATGTTGAAAGCGTATACACATTATGAATATAGTGTCAAAAAACAAATGCAATCTGGCAGGTAGCACCGCTAACTTTCCGCAGGCAAGTTTGGGCACCACCTCGAGGCTCCCAGCAGAAACACCTCAAAAGCTCCCTGCCATTTATATCTAATGGATTAAAGAGCTTACTAATTTGTTTATTTTTCAATACATCTGCTTCTGTGAGTTGTAAATCTTCTCTTTAATTGTACCTCTGGCAACCATTTTAATCATTTGTACGGATTTCGTTTGTCCAATAGATATTAAGGAAAAATCTTTTTATAAGAGACCGTACCGCACATATCTTTAATCATTTTTTCTTTTAGGTTAACGATTAACTGCTCTCAACTCCTCAATAAAAGATCAGTTCATTTATATTATCATCACCCCAATTCTAACATGCAATGATATACATTTGTGCAATGAAAAAGGACACAAATATGTTAGAAAATCCATGAAGAAAACATGTTAAAATATGTACAGTTAGATGAATAATGAATAAAGGGAGAGATACTCTTGAGAAAATTTATGACACTCTTTTTTTTGCTAACATTAATCTTACTTGTTTCTCCTAATTCGACGACTTTTGCTCAAATGAAAGATCAAGAAAACACATATCGTATAAATGATGAAATGATATTAACAATAAATCATCACAATCAAGGTGACATCATTGTTGCAAATCATTCGGAAAATGAGGATAATGAACCACTTCATCATGGAGAACATCAAGATCATCCTGATACTAGTTCACACGATTCCCATACTGCCCATTCTGAATATGGTGGCCCTGGAGGCGAATCAAAAGCCGCTATTTATGCAAGTGCTTTATCAGTTATCATGATCTTTTTATTTATTGGCGTTACTTATATCGCTTTAAGAAAGCACCAAAAAAATTCGAACGAACATTATAGATGAATTTCGTAAAATTTTGTGATTATTTTTCCACCTAAACGAAAGACTAATAATCGTAGGACATTTATAGAAAGGTGGAGAACTTTTGGAAAAACGAACCAAAAAAGAACGTGATCAACAACAAGACTTACGACAGGAAGAAAACTTAACGTTAGAAGAGAAAATTAATTCAGCCTTGTTATATACACCAGAAATTATTACTTGGATGGATTATACGCAGTCGAAAGAATAAAACTATAAAAATGTGATTAGGGCCTATCCATAAAGGCTAATAGGCCCATTTTTTAATGAAGTTTGTTCTTTTGAATCAATCATTCAATTACATCAAACCATACTGGTGTCTGATCTAATGGATCCCCGTTATAATTTACCTTTATCTCCTCCCCTTTATGAATATCTCTTCTTGCATAAAAATCGATTGAATAATGATCGAAATTGGTAATATAATAAGCGTTTGGGGAATAAGAATGGTTATATAATAGACCGTATCCTAGTACGATTGCTTTATCTTTTTTCCAGCGAAAAACATAGTTTGATAGAATGCTATCTTTCATATTCTCCCATTCTTCCATAGGGATAATAATGGCCGGTGCACTTTCTATCAATTCACCTTTTTTAATTAGACGTGTGGCAAAAACTCCTCTACCATATTTTTTGGTATCTTTTACTACAATTGGTCTCAACATTATTCCTCCTTTCAAGTTAGACTCTTTAATCCGTCACGAAGATATTGATTTCTATCTTCAATAAACTGCAAAATATAGTCTCGTTCTCGCATTAATTTTTTATTTGAAAATCTATTAATATATGGATCAAATGGAAGATATGGTTTTATTTGATTCATTAAATTAGTAATGATTGGTTCTAGTCGCTCAGTAGTAAAAGTCGTTTTTAATATTTCTTCAAGCATATCGCGATATTGCTCACGATATTGTTTTACATCAAGTATCCGAGCAGTCAAGGTATTATATCCCTCTATCGGGACATAATCATATTCCATTTTTAGACCATCCCAATCCCTCCCCCATGTAGCATCATAATCCCACGGAATAATTTCATATAAACCCGTGTCTCGATTTTTATATAATGCATAGTTATGAATAAAAGCATCAAAATTTTGTGTACATACAATGCCACAAAGCCAAGTTAAATATTTTTGTACATCGACATATCTTGCAATTTCCTGACCAAATCCTTCTCGAGGATACGTATTGAGTGTTATCAGAAATTGCTCTAAGTCTTCAAAATCCTTCTCTTTGCCTTCTTTTAACTCATACCCAGAAAGTAGTGACTTTTTTGGTTCGTTTTCTGCTGTAAATAAAGAAAAAGTTGCTTTATTTGTTGTCGCATAAAATATTGGGCCATCAGGTAAATTTCGGTTCTTTAGAAAATGGCGATCAACAGATTCAATTAGTAAGTAAATACCTTGTGACTTTCCATTTAGTTCAAGAAAAACATGTTGAGCTTTTGGTGCACGTCCACCTATTATATGAAAAAAGTCGAAGGACAGCTTATTACGAATGAGCGAGGGGTCACGATATTCAGCATTTAGATGAATTTCATTACCTTGAAAAACTTCATTATATTGTTTAAAACCAACGCGATAAGATTTTTTTGTGAAAGCTCGGACATGATCTCCCCGATACGTTACCCCACTATCAAACTTATAGTGATCTATCACGAGTTTAGAGGGAAGGAGTCTTTCATTCCAAACATCGTTTTGCAGTCTCCTTAAATGCCTATTTTTAATCAACAGGTTAAGTTTAGGAATATCATGTGTCATCAACTATTCCCCTTTTATTCATAGTTACTGCATTTTATGTCTTGTTTAAAAGAATTGATAATAACTTTTCTAAAAATGGACAAGAGTTTATACAACCAACAAAACAATTCCATATTATATAGTACCTTTATTGTAAAGGATGATGTTTCTAAAGGAGGGGAAAGGAATTGAGTAGCACAAATGTACTAGATTTAATAAAAGAGGCAGAGAGTAAAGGGCTTGATTCATTATTAACACAAACTATTTTCTCAGGAAAAAAAGGATCTTGCACCGGAAAGGGTACTGGAAAAGGTACTGGGAAAGGCACTGGTAAAGGTACTGGGAAAGGTACTGGAAAGGGTACTGGTAAAAAACACGGAAAAGGCACTGGTAAAGGTACGGGGAAAGGCACTGGACGTAAATGTCGTTGCAAAAGAGGATCTAATTGTAAATGTTGTTGTAGAAAGGGATCCGGACGTCAAAATTGCTGTAGAAAGGGTTCTGGACGTAAAGGAACTAGATGTAATGATTCCAAGAAAAGATGCTAAAAATTTTAAACAATGACGATCAATAATTTCTAGTTCTATTAATAAATTATTGTTAACTTTACGGACAAGAGTATAATCAACGAAATCAATCATTTCATATCGTATAGTATAACCCACCTTATTTATTAATAAGGAAGTTCTATTAAAAAAGGAGGTCTTTTTATTGCCAAAAGGTACTGGACATCATCATGGGCACCGTCATCATGGCCATCACTACCACGATCATTACAATCACCACTACCATGGAACAGGTAGAAGAGGGACTGGACGCAGAGGTACTGGACATCATCATGGGCACCGTCATCATGGCCATCACTACCACGATCATTACAATCACCACTACCATGGAACAGGTAGAAGAGGCACTGGTAGAAGAGGGACTGGCAGAGGCGGAACTGGACGCAGAGGTACTGGACGTTGCGAATGTCGTAGAAGAAGATTTTGGTGGTAATTTATTAAAATAATATAATTAGGATTAAGAAATAGTAATCTTTCAACTTCGCATTAAAAGTAGTTCTAAGTTATCAAGAAGAAGGGGAGAACGCGTCTACAATTCTTCCCTTCTTATTTTTTAACGATTCATTATACAGTCGTTTTATCATCATCTATCTTTCAATGTTCTATGGAATTTTGGGAATGGAAAGAACACTTAATTTAAAAAACCAAACCTATGGAAAATGAATTGTTTGGACATGGTTTATATTTAAATAAGAATTACTCATTCTTGCTTTCATAATTTCAATTTGTCCATTTTCAACGCTGCATAACCGACCAATCTTATTTTCATGATCACCAAAGTTAAAAACAACTAACTTTCCAATAAATTTCTTTAACTGATCTTCTAGGGTTCTTGATAGCGGCTGATTGTGTACAGGTGCAGAAAGTTTCACATAGTCTAAACCATAAGGTGTCTCTGAAGCATTATATGGAATTAACCATTTTAAATGGCGGAAGGAGATGTAGACATCTTTATATACTGGACTGTAAAATACAATGTAATCGTTCATAATACTTTTAATATATCCTTGAATTGGATATCTACCTACAACATAAACTTCACAGAAAGTTCCTTTTGCTGCCGTCACAATTTTCCTTAATGAAATCGTCGGTAACTCATCTTGAATAGTCGGACGATAATTTGGTTCTTGAATTTCTGAATCTACATCTGTTAAGACACGATAATTATGCACATGATATAAAGATATATAGACAAAATCTTCTCCATTAAAAATAACAACAACATCATTTCCTGCATCGACAAGTCGTCCGACAAATGAATTTTCACCGTTCAATTTAAAATACATGTTCTTACCGATAAACTGCTTAAAATCTTTCAAGTGTATTCCCCCCTTTCGATGATCTGTAACAATACATGCCGCCTATAAAATTCATCAATATAAGGCTCTGAATAATAATCGAGTACCGAATACTCTTTAAACGTTTCATACAGAGCCTTATTTTTGTATTCTTAATTATAATGAGGAAACAACTTAAAATTTTGCTTATTTTATAGTCTGAATAAATTTCGATTATTGAAGATGAAGTCTGCTCTTCTACTTGGATTAGATTGTTTTTCACTAGATTGATTTTTATTTTGATTGGATTGTTGTTGTGTGTTATTATTATTGTTATTATTATTGTCATTGCTTTTTGTTGCCTCAGTAATATTTTTAATATGATAAATTAATACATAAAATACTTCTCCATTGTTAATCATCACTACATGATCATCGAAAACCTCACTAAGGAATCCTTCAATCGCGTCTTTTTTACTACCATTAATTTTTACCCATTTATGACGGAATTTTTTTAGCACATCTTTAAAACTATTGACTCTTTCTACTTCATATTCATAGGTAGTATCATTTGAATTGTTTTGAAAATTATTCGAAATATTTTTAATGTGTCTTAAATTATAATACATGATGCCATTATCAGACTTTAATGCGACGTGTTCTTTGCCTACCCCTAATAAAACACCTTCAATTTTTTCTGGACCATTTCCATTCATTGTCACATATTGATTCAATAAAGACGCATAGTTATTTTTTTCGACTTTTTTCTTTTTAGAATTCCCATTTGAACTTCTTTCCGACATTTTACATCCTCCTGTCATTTTATAATAACGTTGATATTATTTATTGTTTTTATCATTCTTGTTATTGTTTTGTACTGAAAAATTAATACTTCTTACATGGAATAGCGGTAGCCGTACATATTCATCCTCAGTTACAATGCTTACAAAGTTTTCATCTGCATCTTCTAAAATGCCTTGGACTTTGTTCGGACCGCCAGAGCTGACAACACAATATTTATATCTTGATTTTTTTAATAGGTCATGGAAGCTATTTGCCTTGAGAAACTCTACATCATCATTACTATTGTTCTGTTGATTATTACTGTTACTAAAGTTTTCAGCAATTGTTTTAATATGATCACGACGGAGATATTGGACACCTTTATCTGTATAAACAACCATGTAGTCCTTTTTACAATCTAACAGTGTACCTGATAGGGCATCCGGACCCTTCTTATTTGCATTTCCGTTTATATATACTTCTCTGCCTATTAAATTTTCTAAGAAGTCTGTTTTCGTCATATGGAAACTCCTTTCAATTTTTTTATGCACTTGTACTGACAGTATATGTGCCTTATAAAAAAACAACTAAACTATCACCTATTGCGTAAAAAATATGTTTATGCCCATGTTTTAATAGAGATAGAGAACCTATTTAAGGAAACTGAACCGTTTTAATATGAGTCAAATTCCAGTACATCGTGTTACTTTCAGCTGTTATTAAAGCTATTTTGTTATTTCGGACATCTTGTAATAAGCCAATTTTATCTTTATTGTGACCACCATCTAGAATAATTAACTTGCCGATAAACTTTTTTAACTGTTCATCAAAGGATCTGGATAATGTTGCGATTTGAGGTGTGAAATATTGATTTTGATTTGTTAAAGAATAGGGGGTCGTATTATGAGGGTAGGGAATCAACCATTTTACATGATTCATTGAAATGTACATCGTCTTATAAACTGGTGAATGAAATACAAAATAATCATTCATAATACTTGTTAAATAGCCATGAATCGCTTTGTTGCCAGTAACATATATTTGTACAAATACCCCCTTAGCATTCATTAAGATTTTTCTAAATGATACGGATTCTAATTCAATTGGTTTTTCAGAAGGTGGTTCCAGAAAACTTTCTATTTCTATCTCATTTAATTCTCGTATACGTTGAACATGTAAAAAGGGAATATAGAGAAATTCATTTTTTTCACTATGAAAAATGACGAGAATATCTTGTCCTGCATCAACAAGGATACCTTTCCAAAGCTTTGATCCTGATATTTCGATCTCAAGACCTTTGCCAATCAAATCAACAAGGTCATGTTTCATTCCAACATCTCCTTTATCCTACGAAAATCATTGTAACGCTCCGGTAAAAATCCAAGAAACCCAGAAGTATAAAACTACCAACGTAAAAATTGTAGCAATCGGGATTATGATTAGCGTTACCTTTATATAATGCCACCAGCTAAATTTAATCCCACCCTTTCGAATGATATGCATCCACATTAATGTTGCCAATGTCCCGATCGGAAATAATAATGATCCCATGTCACTTCCAATAACACTGGCCAAATATGCTACTTTCAACTCAAGTGGTGACAAATCCATATTTGTTAAGGTCAGTGTACCTACCATTAAAGCGGGATGATTGTTAAATATATTTGATAAGATAGACATTAAGCTTCCCATTAAAATACTTGCTAACAGTAAACTACCCGACATAAGTGGCTCTATTATTTGAATGAGGACATCTGTTAAGCCAATGTTATTTAATCCGTATATTATGACGTACATACTGAAGGCAAATAGAATAATATACCAAGGCGTTTTTTTCAGCATGTCAGTCGGAGAGGTGTTTAACTTTGCCCATCTCCATCCAAGCAAAACGACAGAACCGATAATGGCCATGATTGAAATGGGGATGTTGAAATAGGAAGCTACAAATAAACTACAACGGACAGCAAATACAAAAATTAATATATTTCTCATTAACTTTGTTCGTTCTTTATTTGAGGAATGCTGCATCACTTCAGGTTTAAGTGGATGGTAAGAAGGTAGTGTTAGGCCGGTTACGTTGATAGGAACTTTTTTAGGTAGATGCTTTTTAAATCGTAAAAATAACAGCCAAGCCAAAAACAATAGTCCAATAGTTGCAGGAAAAAACATCATAGCTGTGTGTAAATAGAGATCCATATCAACAATTTTCAGGGCAATTAAGTTTACAATATTGCTAACCCCAATAGGAGCACTTGATGCTGTAGCGATTAATGCCCCCGAAAGTAAATAAGGTATTTTTTGGTGATTTTTCAAACCCATATTATTTAACAACATAACTAATATCGGCGTTGTGATTAAAATACTCCCATCGTTATTAAAAAATAACGTCATTAAAAAACTGAGTAAGTTGACGTACCAAAACAAACGAACCCCAGATCCTTTAGCTAGTGCTGCTAGTTTCTCAGCAACCCAATGGAAAAATCCGAAACTTTCTAAAACGATTGCCATTACAATCGTTGCTAATATTGTGATTGCTGCATCTGTCACTGTACTCACTATTTCACCTAAGTCTTGGAAGGTTACACTACCAATAAATATAATAATCATTGCCCCAATCGTTGCTGGTATTGCTTCGTTCATTCCTCTTGGTCGCCATAAAATAAAACCCAACGAGGTTAAAAATGTCAAATTCGTTATCAATACCATGGGTTCCATATTTAGTTTTAACTCCTTTCAATCCCAACCATTTAAACATAAAGGTGTTCTCCTCTTTTATGAAAATATATCTCCACGTGTCACTCCCCCCCATTTAACCCTATTAATATTCTGTACTATATCTATATGTATCCACTTTTAGACATGCCTTAGATAATAACCTAGTTTTCTAAAAATCCACTATTATCTATCAACGAATTACACGATATGATAGAAGTACTTCCATGACATATGTGTATATAGTTTTATGTCTAAGTATAAAATCAGACCTATTCGCTTACACATTCATACATATAATTTCTGAAATACAAAATAAATGTACAGGGCTTGTTATGCATAATATTAAAATAGAGTTTAAGAATAAGGGAAACAATTATTCATATAAGGAAGGAATATCTAGCAAAACAGTTGAGAATGAGGAATCCACCTGAATAATGGGATGATTTTTACGAAAGTTCGCCTATGAACTCGTCTTTGAAGAACAGACAGCTATTACTGATCATTCACTAAAAGTTTAATCGCCTAAGCTAAGGGAATAATGGTAATATAGATTTTATAAAAAAGAATAGGTTATTTTATAGATGAATATGAAGGTTGAAAAAAATCTATTTATACTCTTCTAAAGCAAGATCAAATACTTTTATTCTTTTATTCTACTTTGCTTTGTATGGGGATAACATGGTCTCCGTTAAGATAAAGGAAGGAAATTGATTGGTGGTTTTTCTCAATTACTTAACAAACTAAAACATATCAATTCTACTATTAATCTACATTCTAAATAGAATAATTAGATGTAGTATAGATTTATGGACACAACTTGGTTAAGTCATTAATATTAAACTAACGAAAGGTTGTGTCCGAATCATGAGTCAAAAACGGTATAATCAAGAATTTAAACAAACAGTAGTT